>NZ_JAYFEQ010000765.1:0-251 GCF_055795085.1 Phormidium sp. CCY1219
GTCGGTACAGTTTCTTTCCACCGATAGGGTGATGGCGGCGAAAAAACTATTCCGCTTATCGGTACAGTTTCTTTCCACCGATAGCGTGGTGGTGGAGAAAGAATTATTCCGCTTATTCCAAGGTTGGAGTGGTGGTGGGCAAAAAACTATTCCGCTTATCGGTATAGTTTTTTTCACTGATGGCGTGGTGGTGGAGAAAAAACTATTCTCCTGTCGGTACAGTTTTTTTCCAGCCTTGGAGTAGTGGTGGA
>NZ_JAYFEQ010000766.1:0-664 GCF_055795085.1 Phormidium sp. CCY1219
CCCCCCCCCGGCTCAAGGGGGGGGCGCGCATTTTGAGAATTGTTTCAGATGCGATCCGATCGCACCAGATTGTCGCCAAACCAAAGTGCCAGCATTGGCACTTTAGCGATTTCGCTTCCGATATTCCCACGGTGCGATCGCCCCGGGTTGCTTCCAGATTGCCCGCCCCGATTGTTCGGCTGATTGTTCTGAAGCTGCAAGGGCAGAACGGTTAGGGCAATTTCCCCAATATTTTGTATAAGGCCAAGCGTGCCCAATCATAACTGAATTTAAAAGCTGTTCTTCAAAGGTTTCCGGCGCTGACCAAACCTCTCCAACCCAGCGCCCATATCGATCCTGCTCGACAAAAGTCATTCCAACGCGATCGCCACCCTCAGAAATTATTCTGGCAAGAAATTCTTTTGCCTCTTTCCCACCAGGTTGATTTTTTTCCGGTGCATCAATTCCGCATAATCTAATCCGTCGCTCATCGTTTCCCTGACGAACTGTGATAGTGTCACCGTCTGAGATTCGAGTCACTTCCCAAACTCCATCTGTGAAAGCGGGTTTATAATTTTCCCGCTGGTGAGGTGCGTGCAAAATCATTGCTTTTGGTTGCTGCACCATAACAACAGAATTTGCACGCTCTAAACCAACTCGGTTCCATGCAGAATAAGCGATCGCA
>NZ_JAYFEQ010000767.1:0-247 GCF_055795085.1 Phormidium sp. CCY1219
TCCCCCGAGGTACTTTCGCGAGTCGGTGTCAGTGGTTACTAGACCCCCTGACCTTTCCCTTTGCCCGTTTTGGGCGCGGCGTAACATCCACTTTCGCCACTACTTGATTACGAGGGTTCAAGACGATGATTTGCTGTTGCTAGACCTAGGCATTTGGCAGTGGTCGGTTGCTACGGGTATTGGCTTACCCTGTCCGCCTTCCGTTCCCCGCTTCACCCATTGGGTCGTGAGTCCAATAAGTGGGGGT
>NZ_JAYFEQ010000768.1:0-222 GCF_055795085.1 Phormidium sp. CCY1219
CGACCAAATTTCCTGAGAGCAACAGCGAGGGTTACTTCGTTCCGAATGTCGATTGTTCGTGCCTTTAGGACGCCACTTTACGCCGGGTTTCTTTCGAGTGTGTGGAAGGTCGAACAAAGACTCGCCTTCCCTTTATCCTTCACCTTTTTGGTTCCAGCGTGTCAGTCTAATTTTCGCTGGTTCTCTGTATCGACGCTTCAAACGTGGCTTCGTTTTCCTATC
>NZ_JAYFEQ010000769.1:0-218 GCF_055795085.1 Phormidium sp. CCY1219
TCCAGGGGGTCAATTAGCCAGCACAACCGCACGCCATTGTCAATATATTCTCGCATTTTTTCCCGCAGGTTTTCGATGGCGTCACTGCGCGATCGCAACTCCACCACAAAATCCGGAGAGAGGCGGGAAAACTCCTGCTGTTGTGCCAAGTTTAACCCCTCCCAGCGCTCGTTACTTACCCAACTGACATCGGGCGATCGCACCGCACCATTGGGTAA
>NZ_JAYFEQ010000770.1:0-460 GCF_055795085.1 Phormidium sp. CCY1219
ACCTGACGAGTCGGTCTTTGTGGCAGACCACAATTTCTTTGACATCTCCTGACAGGACTTGTCCCAAAATGGATAAAAGCCCTTTTCGTTTGTAGTTGAGTCCCGATCCGATTTCTTTGACGAGTTTTCCGTCTGCAAACAAGGATTGCAAGTAGTCGGCTTGTCGTTCGAGGTCTGACCTTTGCTTATACGAACTGACTCTGGCGTAGAGGATTCTAATTCTTGTGTCGCCGCCTGGATTAATGACGGAATCAATGTCGTATCGTCGATGACCAGCGGGAGTTCTAATTGTGCGTATTTTTCCGTCCCTGTCCCAGTTTCGGAGTGTTTTTTCTGAGACCTGAAGGACTTGTGAAGCTTCCCTCGGTGTGGCATATCTCATAATGTGTTTTTTGCACTACTCAATACTCTACCACACGCCGTGAGGTATTTCCGGAATAATCTAGAATTTTCCAGTAAA
>NZ_JAYFEQ010000771.1:0-283 GCF_055795085.1 Phormidium sp. CCY1219
GCGATTGTCTCCCATGTCGGCTAACAATCGTTTGTAAGTGTCCCAGCTAATCTGCTTTAGCAAGACTCTTCCTTCGGCAGGTGCGTTGGCGATCGGTGCGGTGGCAATCATCGGAATATCTGCTCCAAATACGGATTGATGTCACAGGTTTTATGAGTATTGTTTAACTTTTTTAATAGGGGTTTCGCCTACTTTTCTGCTTGTGTTATCTGCTCTCTCACCCAAGCGCGAAACGAACGCAATAAAGTAGTTTCGCCGACGGTTTGGCTTTGTGCTAAAAATT
>NZ_JAYFEQ010000772.1:0-288 GCF_055795085.1 Phormidium sp. CCY1219
TATCTGCTCTCTCACCCAAGCGCGAAACGAACGCAATAAAGTAGTTTCGCCGACGGTTTGGCTTTGTGCTAAAAATTGGGCGACTTGTGCCACGGGCAAGATGGGAAAAGCGAGCGATCGCTCCACCGGGACATATTCCCCTTCTTGCAATTGCAAAAACTGCACCGCGCCGCGATCGCATCTCCAGATTTCCGGCACTCCCATCGCGGCATAAATCCCCTCTCGGTCGATAGAACTGCTGGTAACATCAATTTCGATTACCAAATCAGGGGGCGGATCGGTTTTTAA
>NZ_JAYFEQ010000773.1:0-7659 GCF_055795085.1 Phormidium sp. CCY1219
GACTCTCCTCCCTATAACAATTCACTCTCACGACAATTAGCGCAATTAGCCAAAATTAATTGGGCAATGCCCTTTTATTAATTGGATTAAATCGCGTCTCTACAAGCGGGGGAGTTGGATGCATCTCTAACATTGTTGTTTAGGACATCTGCCCAGTACAAAGCTAGTTGTTAACCTGTTATCTGTGCGGGGGGGGGGGAGCTGGATACTGCATCCGGGAGAATAATGTGGTTATCCCTGTCGAAGAGAATTTTTCCTTCCTCTTGTAGGGTCTTTAAGAAGCGAGTAATCGTGACGCGAGTGGTACAGCAGGCGTCGGCGAGTTCTTGATGGGTGAGGCGCACTTGCAGTCGAGAGCCTTGGGGGACCCGATCGCCGAACAGGCGATCGCAGGTTTTGAGCAGACAGAGCAAGCGGTGTTTAATTTTGCGCCGACCATATACAGCTAAAAAATATTGGGTTTGATGCAAGTGCTCTAGCAGTTGGGAATTGTTGAAGGATTTGAGCTGGTTGCATTCTGCAATTTCTGCTTGGGGGATGCAGACCAATTCTACCGTATCCGAAACCGCCGTAGCTTGATAGATAGAGAAGGGGGTAAACTTCGGTCCGAAGGGCATTTTCGGACCGATAATGCCCATCATAATTTCTTCGTTGTTTTCTGTGAGGGTACTCAGTTTCACCCACCCCTCGCAGATAATCCACAGGCTATCGAGTTTGAAGGGGATGATGTCTCCTTTGAGATAGCAATGGCGATCGCGATCGCAGGTGGGGTCGAACGCTTCTTGCGCTTCCTGGGCGGCGATTCGCCGCACTCGGGCGGTGATATCGCGCACGCACAGACGCATGGAAAGCACATTGCCCGTTTCATCGCGATCGCAAGACAGGGTAAGCGCCGCGTCAAACGCATTGCGATACGGGGAATACAGGCGCAATTCCCATTCTTGCGGATCGCGGTGTTCTTGGCGCTGTCGCAGTTGTTGGCGAAAGGCGTTGCTTCGCTCGGAAGGAACCAAGGTCGGGAATGGTTTTCCCAGTAAGAATTGCGCGGGGCAATTAAACAGCACTAGGGCGGCGCGGTTGGCGTGAGTAATGATTCCGCTAGCGTCGGTGACCAGGTAGGCATCTGGGGACTCATTAAACAGGATGTGGTAGCGATCGCGCTCTCGTTCTACTTCGGAGTGCAGGTCCAAGATATTCTCGTGCTGGCATAATAGCTCCTCCATCGCCACCTGCAATGCTTCCGCCGCCGTCCCCAGTTCTTTAAACGCATGCAGCATCAGGGAGGGTTGTTTCTCCAAGGCGGGATTTGCCCTTTCGTAGAGTCGGCGAACGCGATCGTCGAGGGTCTCTACATATTGCCTCAACGATTCAAAAGTCATAGCCTGAGTGCTCACTGCTGGATTCTCGCGATCGCGATTGATGGGTTGAAACATAATTCCTTCCTAAGCCACCCGGTGGCTTGACAACTTTTGCAACTTGCAATCTCCCGAGGTTGGGGTGCCTACCCTTCCTGTAGCAAAAACTATTGTGCCCATCTTCTCTGTGACCGAGTGAAAGCAGTTACGGTATGATTTTTCCGAAAAAACATATTACTCTCAAATTCTATCGCCAATTTAGGCTAAATGCAAGGAGTTTGCCATTTAATTTCACCGAACCTGCAATCCTCGACCCCCTTTCTCCACAAGGATTCTATTTTCTATGTGCGGTATCGGACAGAAAAAGATTTGGGTCTGTGATATGTAACACTTTATTCCCGGATAGCCTGTCCGCGTATTCGTTACTACACCATAAGTTAACCGGAGTTTATCCCTACTGGGAGATTGGCGTGTCGGGGATTGCACTTATTATGGATCTATCAGCAAAACCCGACCATTGACCCAGGATAAACAGATCAAGCCGGTCGATTTAGCCCAATATATCGGCGTTATTGATACCAGGCGTGGAATATCAGTGCAAAAAGCGCCCCAGATTTCGCCTCCCCCAGTCCCCGAAAAATCGTTAACCCTGCGGGGCATTTACGATGATAGAGTTAGGGCAGAGATATCTTGCACGACAGGGAAACGAGGGGGATTAGGGAAAGTTATCGGAATGGATAAAGAGGCGGATGACTCGAACCCAAGCCCTGGGGATTTCCATCAAGCGGGATAAGAGTATGTAAAGTAATCAACTTACAGAGGTGAATAACTGATGAAAGCGATCGCTCCTGACAATATGATTTTACTGGTTGAAGATGACGCCAACTACGCGAAAATAGTTCAACTGGTTTTTGAGAAAGCCAATTTACCTTTTACCTTGCAGGTGGTCAAGAATGGAGAAGAAGCGCAGCTTTACCTTTCCCACTGCAACGGTGGAGGAAAAAGCGATCGCGCCACACCGATGCCTAAGCTAGTGCTGACGGATATTAACATGCCTCGCCTCTCCGGGTTGGAATTACTAGCATGGATCGCCGATAAACCCCGGTTGAAACACTTGCCGGTAGTGGTAATGAGTAGTTGTTTCGATGAGGAGCAAATTCAAACGATCGAGCGCCTCGGGGCGAGGGCTTATTTTACCAAACCTTTCAGTCTTAAAGAGTTGTTAAACCGCCTAACCACATGCGTCAGCAACTTGCAACAAGCAGCGTAGAGCAAACCGACGCCAGATGTTAGCCGATAGGCGATCGGCTAACAGAATCGGAGCATCGGCCCGATTTACATGGATTACTTTTATTGCGTTTGAAGGAAAAAGAAGAGCGAAGCTGAGGAGATTTCAATTTCTGCGCCAGTTTTACCTAAGCCATTTCCTGATTTTATCTGCCGAAAGTTGCCATAAATAAAGCAATTATAATGATTAGCAAGCCGGAGAGCGACCCTAACTTTTTTGCAAATTTTAAACCTTTACAAAGTAAAAGAATTTTAGTCGTAGAAGATGACATCTCTACCCGAGATTTATTTAAATTTATTTTTGAAGAAGCCGGGGCACAGGTTATCGCTGTGTTATCGATTAAAGAAGCGATAGAAGTGCTGCAAAATTTACAACCGGATGTATTGGTGAGTAACATGAAAATGCCTGATGGCGATGGGTTTGCGCTGATTGAAACCGTGAGAGAGTCGGAAGTAGGAAAAACCGTTCCCGCCCTGTTAGTCACGGGTTTGCCCGAATGGGAATACGGACCGAAAGCGCGGAGGTTAGGGTATGAAAAATACCTCACCAAACCTATCGATCCAGAAAAGTTAGTGGAAGAGGTATGCCATCTGGTTAAAAAAGGGGTTAACTGTTCGTTAACAGCCGATGAAGATTAAACCAAAATGCCAGTGGGTCTATGTCCCTACCGGAAAGGGGCGTCGTGGGAGCAGAATTTGACGCCGTTGGTGAGGAAAGCTGAGCATTCAGATGATAAAGAGGAAAAGCGTTTTTACCGTTTCCTTGGGGTCAAGGAAAGGGGGTCAATCGCCCAGTTCCAAGGGAAAATGGGGAAGGGAGGAAGAAAGAACCGCTTCAGCCAACCCAGGCGATCGCCGATTTTCCTGTCAGGGTTAAATTGGAAATTTAGTTATTTTCTCGGTTTTCAAAACTGCTGTCCTCCCCTTACGATGGGTTAGCAAGGCGCAATATGAGCAAGACAACACCTGCAAAAAACAATCTACTGCTTGGTTTGCCGATCGCGTCTGACTTTCAAAGAGTTACGAACCGGGTAATTAGGAGACAAGCTTAAAATGGGCTACGATGGTTATTCCACTCGTTATAGCCTCTGGGAAGCTGTGGAAGATTTAGCCGAAACCACAGTATCTTTAGGGGTGATTCCCGGGTTTGTGGTGCGCTACTTTCCCGATGGTCGGCACTTTTACATTCCCGACGAGATTCACGCCGAACCCCTGAGTGCGGAACAAGCCTATTTCCACTTAAAAGCATTAGTGGAAGAATCTGGCGTATTAACTGACATTGTCGAGGATAGCTCCGAGGATTGGCGATCGCCCCCGCTTGGAGAATCGGTAGGCGGAAGTATTCCTTCGTCCCCGCCAGCGATCGCCTATCACTCCTCTCCACTATAGGAAAAACCCTTCTCTTCTCTCTCGATACCCCTCGATATTCCTCAGATCACCTGTAGCCCCACGGGGCAATTTTTACCTAAACTCACCCCCTCGGCACAAAAAAAGCCCGACGGGAAGTCGGGCAATGTCGGAATGCGCGCAATTAGCGATCGCGAACCTTTACAGGTCCCCGCCGCGAAATGCCAGCAAAAAGATGACCACGGGGCCAGAAATCATAATTAACCCCACCATCGTGAGCTGAATAATCGCTTCCAGGTTGAGGTTACTTGCAAAATTGGTTAAAAAATCCATTTATCCTCCCAACAAATGCCCAATTGAATAGACGAGTAGGCTTCAGTGCGCTCCACCCTAGCTGGAAACCAACCCCGGGAAGAGAGCGCGGTTCGGTAAAATCCGCCTAATTATCTTACAAGCCAATGGCTCATTTTTTTAATAAACTTTACAAAACTCCAAAAAACCCAACTCCTGGGGGGATTCTCTGCAAACCCCGGGGGAGGCGCTCCATCGGTGAGGGAAAACCGCTATGCTAAAAAAGCAGGCGCGCAGAGAATAAGGAGAGGAGCGCTCGTGGCAACTTGGCAATGTGTAAAGCAGTGCGGGGCTTGCTGTCATCTGGATCCGGCGGATCGTCCCGACTTAGAAGACTACCTGACCCCCGAAGAACTAGAGCTTTATCTGAGTATGGTCGGATCGGATGGCTGGTGCGTGAATTACGACTCCTTAACCCGCGAATGTCGCATTTACGACGATCGCCCCCGGTTTTGTCGGGTCCGCGCCGATGTTTTCCAGGACATGTACGGCATCGAACCGGAAGAGCTCAACGAGTTTGCGATCGAGTGCTGCAGCGAGCAGATTTCCGGAGTCTACGGCGATCGCAGTTTAGAAATGGTACGCTTTCGCCATTATGTGGGAATTTAAAACAACCTCTACCAATGGGTTGATCTTTTTGGGCATTCTTTGGAACAATGAACTGCATACTGGAAACCTAGCGAGCGTTTAGCCCAATAACCCGTGAAAACATCTTCTGTATCCGATCGCAGCTCCATTTTGGTGAAAGAACAGCACTCCCCCACTCCGCCGGTAAGCGAAGCAGATGGCGATCGCGCCGTGGCGGAAACGCCGAACGCCCACAGCCCCACTGAGTCATCCAACGGCGATCGGGGCGCATGGGGAGTATTTGCCTCCACTTTCGTCACCATTTTTCTCGCCGAATTAGGGGACAAAACGCAACTGGCGACCTTGTTAATGACAGCAGAATCTCAATCCCCCTGGATTGTTTTTGCTGGTGCTGGTTCTGCATTAGTCGCCACCAGCTTGCTAGGGGTAATATTAGGAAGATGGCTTGCCAAGCGCGTTTCCCCAAAAACCCTGGAGCGATCGGCAGCGATCGTCTTGCTGTTTATCGCCGCTACCTTGGTGTGGGATGTGGTGCATTAACCCAAGCACTGCCCGCCATAAGGCGCAGCAACTGTAGGTTCTCTATTAACAGCGCGATAAAAAAAGCAATCAGAAAAAGGATAAAATATGATAGATTGGCAACTTCTCGGACTGAGTTTTATCACCGTGTTTTTAGCCGAATTGGGAGATAAAAGCCAACTTGCGGCGATCGCGCTGGGTGGCAGTTCCAAATTTCCCCGCGCTGTATTTTTCGGCACTGCCGGCGCGTTATTGCTCGCTAGCTTAATCGGCGTTTTGATTGGCGAAGGTGCAGCCCAAATTTTGCCCACTCAGTGGGTGAAAATCAGCGCCGCCGCCGGATTCGCCATCATGGGCATTCGCTTGTTATGGCCCAGTTCCGACTCGGAAGACTCCCCCGAATCCCCTGCAGAATTGGGAATTGAAAATTAAGCAATCGTAGGATACGTGACCCCCGTTATCCAATTCATGGGAAAATCCACGAATTTTATCCGGGGGTCACGCACCTTCCCCACCGCAATAAAAAACCTCCACCTATATTATAATGGCAGAAGCTTTCTGTTGTTTAATCTCATGGAATGCCCAGGGATTTATTGAGCCACGGATTCGCCGCGATCGCGATACAACCAAGTCAGCAGAATCGCGCCGCCAGTCAATTTCAGCAGTTCCAATGCCCAATATCCGGACTGCATTTGTGTCATTTCAGCCGCCGATTGCTGTAGCGGTTCTAACCAATTGAGCTGCATCACTAACGCACTCAGTTGCGGCGTCAAGCCATAGGTTTCGATAGAAGTCAGCGCCAACAGGAACACCGAAATTACAATAGCGGGAGTTATCCACTTTCCTTGCACTTGGTGCAGTTTTACCAAAGCCAAAATCCCGGTTAAAACTAACGCCGCACAGATTAATTCGATGCGATTAAACATGCCAAAAATCATGTAACCCGCGGAAGCAAAACCGGGTTGAGTCATCATTCCCGCCGCATATAAACTCGGCATAATTACCCCATCCAGCAGCAGGGTACCGCTCAGCCAAAATCCCAGACTCAATAATGCAATAGTTTGCCACAGTGGTTTTTTAAATTCGATTGTTGAATGTGCTGCCATCGATGTTTCCTCTTTCTTCTGTTGTGTCTCTATTACTTTTAGCTTATCGAATATCTGTAGCAATTGGGATTAAGTATTTTTTCAAAACGCTACGAAATGTATCGAAATCCCCGGTTTTGGCAGGAAAAAGGGTTAAGATTTGTTACGAAGGGGGTAACAGATGAAGATTTGAGGAGGTGGCGATCGCGGTTCTGCCCGCTTAGGGGAATGATATCATCAAATGGGGTTAGGTTTCCCTTCCCCCGACAGCGAAAGATTGCGAGAGGTTCTGGTGAAAGCAGTTGTTTTATTATCCGGCGGATTAGATTCCTCTACAGTGCTTTATCAAGCGAAAGCTGATGGCTGCAATTGTTATGCCCTCTCGTTTGATTACCAACAACGGCATCGGCGAGAATTGGAGGCGGCGCATGCGATCGCTTCGACGGCAGGGGTTGCCGAACATCAGATTGTGAATTTTGACCTGCGAAAGTGGGGGGGGTCTGCCTTAACCGACGAGGCGATGGACTTGCCAGCAGATCGCTCCCTGGAGGAAATGTCGCGCCACATTCCAATTACCTACGTGCCCGCGCGCAACAGCATTTTTCTCAGCTTTGCCCTCGCCTATGCAGAAGCGATCGCGGCGTCGCGGGTTTATATCGGCGTAAATGCCCTCGACTATTCCGGCTACCCCGACTGTCGCCCCGACTACATTCAGGCGATGCAAGAGGTATTTCGCTTAGGGACAAAACAAGGCCGAGAGGGAGAAGCGATCGCGATCGTCACCCCTCTGATTGACTTAAAGAAAACCGAAATCATTCAACTCGGCGATCGCCTGGGTGTCCCCTGGGAGAAAACCTGGTCTTGCTATGCCGGTGGGGAATTAGCCTGCGCTCAGTGCGATTCCTGTCGCTTGCGCTTGGCAGCATTTGCCCAATTAGGCTTAACCGACCCCCTGCCTTATGCTGGGGTTTAAGGAAATCTGGCGATCGCTGAGAAATTGAAGCGCGCCTTTTTTGTGGGGAGGGAGTTCAAACCCAAATTTTGCTCCTTCCAATCCAGGCGATCGACCCTCCGCCCCCACACCAGACGAAAAAGCCAACCTGAGTTCGCATACAGTTGGTAATCTG
>NZ_JAYFEQ010000774.1:0-5450 GCF_055795085.1 Phormidium sp. CCY1219
GAGGATATGATACCCCATCATATCCGAGGGGTCGCCTCACTCAAAAACGCGAAACCCAGATCTCAAAGGTCTGGGCGGAGAAGCCCGCGCCGTACCGCCTAAGTGGTCGGCGTCGGGAGTACGTCACAATAATGACAGTGTTGAGGGTATGACTATGGGTGTAGGCCGATCGCTCCTAAAACTAAGCATCGGTGGCGGCTGCGTCTTTGGTAGCCTAGCCTTTCCCCCCTTACTCGCCGGAGAAGGAATTGTTTTGGGGACAGTCTTGGCAACCACATTAGGGAGTGTCGCGGCTGGCAATACCGCCAATGCCATTGATGCCTTAATCGATGGAGGAGAGGGGGGAGTCTCCCTAGAAAATCATGATTTAACGAAGGCAGTCGGGAAAGCCATAGCCGCCGTCATCACCCTCGCAGCCAAACAATACCCAGGCAAAACCCGCCAATCTCTCGAAAAAATCGCCGCCCAAGCTAAGGATAATTGGGTCAAAATCGCCCAACAGGAACTCACCCAGCAACGTTACCCCGAACTACGAGAAGCCCAACTCGACCAATTCCTCACCCCCGAAGAATACCAACTCACCCAACAAGGCAACCTCACCGCTACCGAATGGGGGGATATTTTTATCCGCCTCAACATGGCAGCTTGTAAAGGGGGTGGCTTTCCCATTCCCGCCGAGGTGCGTCAACAAGTCGCCGATTTACTCCATACCACCTTCCCCAAAGCCTTGCGAGAAACCCTCAAAGAAGACTTTGCCAACGATGGAAAAGCCTTTGCGGGATTAACCTTGCAGTTACTGACGGGAATGCAGGCACAACTGAGTCAACTGCAAGCCAATCCAGGGGAGGTCAATGTTGAGGAATTCAGCCAAATCCTGCAACAGTTTTAGAAATTAGAAACCCAATTTACCCTTTGAGGCGGATCAGATGGAAACCTTTATCCGACGATTCTTTGCTCAGATTGATTAAAAATTGTAAGATTTACATTACATTTAAGCCCCGATTATTATGAGTGTTCAAAAATTGTCTTCCTCCTCTGTTCCGACATTTCATGCAATGTTGATTCCCACGCTGGTCGGATTAAAAAATCTGGGGGGTTCCGGCACCGTTCAAGAAATTTATGAGCAGGTGGTGCAAATTCTCAACCTGCCTGATGAAATCCTCGAAATTCCCCACGGCAAAACTTCCACCAGTGAAGTTGAGTATCGTTTAGGGTGGAGTCGTACCTATTTGAGAAAATATGGACTTTTGGAAAATTCAGCACGGGGAGTGTGGTCATTATTATCCATTGCCGATGATTTTGAGCATCTTGAGCCAAAAGAAATTGTCAAAGTTGTTCAAAAGGCGGAAAAAAGCAAAGTTGATGCTTCCGATCGCATGATAGAAACGATGGAGGAAAGCACAGAGGAACTCGAATGGCAGGATCAGTTACATGGAATGCTGTTGAATCTTGAACCTGCTGCTTTTGAGCGCTTGGTGCAACGTTTACTCCGAGAATCTGGTTTTATCCAAGTGCAAATCACAGGAAAATCAGGAGATGGGGGTATTGATGGGGTTGGGATTGCGCGGATTAATGGTTTCTTGAGCTTTCATGTTCTTTTTCAGTGTAAGCGTTATCAAGGTTCGGTCACGGCGGGTCAGATTCGAGATTTTCGGGGAGCGATGCAAGGGCGCACCGATAAAGGACTATTTGTGACGACGGGTACATTTACGCGAGATGCTGTCAAGGAAGCGACCCGTGATGGTGCGCCACCGATTGATTTAATTGATGGTGAGCAGTTGGTTCAACGGTTGAAAGAATTGAGATTGGGGGTCAAGATTACGATGATTGAGGCGGTGGAAATTGATACCGCTTGGTTTGAGAAAATCTAAAAACTTTTTGGAGTCAATCGAGAACGCATCCTGGCCATTGGATTCGCCGATTAGGAAATGCATCGATAAAATCTACGAATAAAAACTCTAATATCGTGTATTTTATAAAAATAATACTTATTATAATAAGTGCATTTAGTAAACTTATAGTCATTTCAATTGTGCTTGATACAATTGAAATGACTATACATACGTTTTTTGGATGTGTTCTGGATTGGGTATGATTATGAATAACATTTGGGTGGGGTTTGATATGGATTGTTATCCCTTTTTTATGTTTGATGTCAATCGGAATAACACACAAAATCATAACCGGTCTAAATATATTTGGCGAAGTTAGTGGTATTGTTCCATTCATAATACTATCCATCCTAGCAGGTGTTATTTTTGGTTATGTTTTTAAGCTGCTTTTTTGACTACGATATTAATCGCCTCATCCTGCAACGAGTCGGCAACCGCTACCGCTTTATCCATCGCCTCGTGCAAGAACACTTCGCCAACCTAGAAATCCAGAAGGAGTAAAACCCAATCAAAGAAAACCCTTTCTCAAAGAAACCCGGTTTCTGGCAACTTAGCTACAATAGTAATCACCCCTTTAGCCCCTCCTCAACTTAAATCAGTTTAAGGATGAGTTGGCGTAAATCAGGTATAATTAGATATTAATCACAAATCAGAGGGATTCATGCTGAACATACAACTAGACCCCGAAACCGAAGCCCGTTTAGTGGAAATTTTAGCCCAGGAAAAAACGACCAGCGATGAATTGATTAAACGCTTGTTTTATTAATGATGAGGATAACAAGAAAAAAATTAGTTTTAGGGAGAATTTTTACTATGAAAATCAAACTCAAATCAAAAACCGATCCTGAAGGTAAGTAATCATGTAGGGTGCGTTCCCAGCGATCTATAATCGATTAAGGCAGTTAGTGACGGTTGGGAACGCACCAACGATCGATCGACGAGTCAAATCAGGAGTAAACATTCAAGGAAAAAATCATGCCCATTATTAAAATTTCTAAGCAATATTTAATTGACCAAAATGAGGAATTTATTACCGTGGATGTGCCTGCTTCAGTGGTCGCGCTCTGGCAACGGGATTATGCCAAGGTTGCCAAAGCCAAGGGATTGCTAAAAGATAAGCGAGACAAAATGCGGGCGCATCTCGACACAATCCGTCAGGAGTGGGAGCGGTGAAATATCTCTACGACACCAACATTTTTATTGACTACTTGGCTGAAGAACCAGCCATCTTGCCATTTTTCTCAGAATCATTTCTCAGCCAAAATGAGGTAATTACTTCCTGCATTGTCCGAATTGAGTTGCTGAGTTTTCCAGAATTATCCAATGAAGAAGAAGCGGTCATTGCTGATTTGTTGATGCAGTTTGAACAAGTCCCCCTACTGCCCCAAATTGAAGATCGCACTATTCAATTACGGCGACATCACCGCCTCAAACTTCCCGATGCCCTGATTGCGGCAACTGCATTGCACTGCTCTGCTTGTGTGATGACTCGAAATGTGGATGATTTCAAGCGCGTGCCTGATTTAACATTGTGCAATCCCTTTGAAGGGGTGAAGGAGGGTAATGATACAGATTAACTATTCCCCACCCAACTGCACCGCCAAATCATTTGCATCGATTTCTTGAAAAAAATAGGTTCCCCAGTTCCTACATAGAAACCCGGTTTTTGGGGCAAAATAATGACAGTGTTGAGGGTATGACTATGGGTGTCGGGCGATCGCTCCTAAAATTAACTATCGGTGGCGGCTGCGTCTTTGGTAGCCTAGCCTTTCCCCCCTTACTCGCCGGAGAAGGAATTGTTTGGGGGACAGTCTTGGCAAATGCCCTAGGGAGTGTGGCTGCGGGCAATACTGCCAATGTCATTGATGCCTTAATCGATGGAGGAGAGGGGGGAGTTTCCCTAGAAAATCATGATTTAACCAAAGCAGTCGGGAAAGCCATAGCCGCCGTCATCACCCTCGCCGCCAAATCACAGCGCGGCAAAACCCGCCAACATCTCGAAAAAATCGCCGCCCAAGCCAAGGACAACTGGGTAAAAATCGCCCAACAGGAACTCACCCAGCAACGCTACCCCGAACTGCGAGAAGCCAAACTCGATCGATTCTTCACCCCGGAAGAATACCAACTCACCCAACAAGGCAACCTCACCGCTACAGAATGGGGGGATATCTTCATCCGCCTTAACATGGCAGCCTGTAAAGGGGGCGGCTTTCCGATTCCCTCCGAGGTGCGTCAACAAGTCGCCGAGTTACTCCATACCACCTTCCCCAAAGCCTTGCGAGAAACCCTCAAGGAAGACTTTGCCAAGGATGGAAAAGCCTTTGCGGGATTAACCTTGCAGTTATTGACGGGAATGCAGGCACAACTGAGCCAACTGCAAGCCAATCAAGAGGGGGTCAATGTTGAGGAGTTCAGCCAAATCCTGCAACAGTTTCAGGAATTGGAAACCCAGTTACGGGGAACGGTTGCCCAGCAGCAGGCGTTTTTTACCGATATTTCCGGCAGGATTGATTCCGGTTTTGCGGAAGTCTGTCAACGATTGGGGGTGATGGAAACCACCATCAGCGAATTGTTACAAACCCTAGAGGAACGCCTAGAGGAGTTGCGCCAAGAAGTGACGGAATTTCGTCAAGAGGTGCGGCAGGAGTTCCAGTCGCTGCACGATCGACCGGGGGGCGACAGTTCTCTAAACAGGAGTATCGCAATCGTCAAACTATCTTGACTCAGATGCGGACAGAGGTAGAAAGCCGTTTAACCCAGTCGTTACACCGGGCGGCGTTACTCAATTTGGGCAAGGAACAGCAACCCCAGCAGGTGCAACGTCCCCGCCAAATCCCCCGCCACCACCGTCACCCCATCCGGTGCAATGGCACAGCAAAGCATTTCAGCTTCCCCGGTAAACGTAGCTAACACTTCTGCACTAGCCAAATTCCACAACTTCAATGTTTTATCCGATGATGCCGATACCACTTGTTTGCCATCGGAGGCGATCGCTACTGCATTTACCGAGCCACTATGCCCTGTGAGGGTGGCGAGTTCCGTCCCCCTCTCCAAATCCCACAGTTTCAAGGTGTTATCCCCCGATGCCGAGACCGCTCGTTTCCCGTCGGGGGTAATGGCTACTGCATTTACCGAGCCACTATGCCTTGTGAGGGTGGCGAGTTCCGTCCCCCTCTCCAAATCCCACAGTTTCAGGGTTTTATCCTTGGATGCCGAGACGGCTCGTTTCCCGTCCGGGGCGATCGCGACTGCATTTACCCACGCACTATGCCCGCTGAGGGTGGCCAGTTCCATCCCGGTCTCCAAATCCCACAGTTTCAGGGTGTAATCCTCCGAATGCCCATGGAATTCTCCTCGGATCCACTCCACATCCCGCAGTTTCAGGGTTTTATTCTCCGATAGTACCGGGTCACTGTGCCCTCTGAGGGTGGCGAGTTCCATCCCGGTTTCCAAATCCCACAGTTTCAGGATTTGATCATCGGATGCCGAGACGGCTCGTTTCCCGTCGGGGGCGATCGCTACTGCTGTTACCCTCCCACCATCCTCGGTCAAGGTGGT
>NZ_JAYFEQ010000775.1:0-9454 GCF_055795085.1 Phormidium sp. CCY1219
GGAGACAGAGCGTTAATTATGAGATTAGCACCCCTTTACCAACAAGAACAAGAAAAAGCCTTTCAGCAAGGAGAACGGCAAGGAGAACGGCGGGTTATCGAAGGCATTCTCCGAAGTCGATTCGGTTCTATCGATGAAGAACTCTCAACTATTATTGAGTTAGTTCTGGAGTTACCTCCAGAGGAATTTGCTCCATTATTGTGGCAATTGGAACGAGAGGAACTGTTACAGCGGTTTAATTCATAATCGGATAGGCGATTGTTGCCATTTAGGAGCGATCGCCACATTTTTGCCAGTACGGTTTGCCGAACCTAATTGAGGAGGATAATCTCCCCATGTCCGTGCATCCTAATCGCCTCGTCTCGTTTTAAGCTGAAATTATCGGGGTCTCTGGCGACTTGCCGGATGCTCTGCGAGTGTTTTCTCTATCCAGAGGAAACCGGAGGAAAGCCAGAGGAACCGAATCCCTTAATTCTTGTCAACCGATCGCGCAAAAAACAAGGTAAAAAACGATGCGGTTTTCCAAAATTTTCTCTTCTGGATTCAAAATCAGCACCTATTTGTTAACCCTGATTTTGGGTGCAGCGATCGCCTGGGGCACCCTGCGCGTTTTTTCTTCCCCTTCTGTCGCTACAGCCATCCAACCCCCTCCACCCGTTACCACCACAGAGGCGATCGCCCAAGCGCCAATTTCGCCCAACAGTTTTGTTTCCGCCGCTGTGGATCGCGTCGGATCTGCAGTGGTGCGCCTCGATACCGAACGCACCATTACTCGTCGCCTTGACCCCTTCTTTAACGACCCATTTTTCGAGCGCTTTTTTGGACCGGAATTTTTTCAACAAATCCCCCAAGAAGAACGCCAGCGGGGTCAAGGATCCGGCTTCATTATCGATCGCAGTGGCTTGATTTTAACCAATGCTCATGTGGTCAGTCAAGCCGATCGCGTCACGGTAACATTAAAAGACGGACGGACCTTTGACGGAGAAGTGCGCGGTAGCGATGCACTCACGGATTTAGCCGTGGTCAAAATCAATCCCACTGGCGAACAATTGCCCGTTGCCCTGTTAGGAGATTCCGCCAAAGTTCGGGTCGGAGATTGGGCGATCGCCCTGGGCAATCCCCTCGGACTCGATAACACCGTCACCTTGGGTATTATCAGCACCTTAGATCGCTCTTCCGCCGAAGCCGGTATCCCGGACAAACGCATCGATTTCCTGCAAACTGACGCCGCTATTAATCCCGGAAATTCCGGCGGTCCGCTATTAAATGCCACCGGCGAAGTGATTGGCATCAACACCGCCATTCGTGCCGATGGTAGAGGCATTGGTTTCGCGATTCCAATTAATAAAGCCAAAGCCTTAAAAGATACTTTAGCCGCAGGCAAAAAAGTTCCGCATCCCTATGTGGGCATTCAAATGGTGGGCTTAACACCCGAACTGGCCAAACAAAATAACGAAGACCCCAATTCCCCCTTCTTACTGCCAGAAATTGAGGGAATTTTAGTGGTGCGCGTCTTGCCCAATACCCCCGCCGAAGCAGCCGGAATGCGGCGCGGAGATGTCATCCTGGAAGTGGAAGGGCAACCCATGACCCGTCCCGATCGCTTGCAAGAAATTGTGGATAAAAGCGGCATCGGTACGGCACTTGACTTCAAAATTCAGCGCGGCGATCGCGTGGTAAACTTAACCGTGCGAACCGCTCAACTAGAGGAACAATTATCGTAAAATAACCATCGTTCTCCATTGTCCGGGCGGGGAAAGAGAGAATTGCCTTTCCCGTTTAATAATTGTAAGGACAGGGCGTTGCCCTGTCCTTACAATTAGTGGAGATTATGAGAGTTAATCGCGGTATATTTTACCGCAAAATTCGCCTATTTGGAGATAAAATGAACCCAAAAATCTCCATCACCCATGCAGGTTTCTTGAATCATGCGGTAAGAATAGCTCAAGCCTGCACCGGAGGCGGAAGTATCGTATCCATGCGGCCAATATTCGCCATAGGGGTCGTTGACGAGAAAGCCGTAAGAATTGTAACCCACCACGGAAACAATATGGCCGTAACTGGTAAAATAGCCGTGAATCACCGCCGGGTTGCCTTGCACCAACCACTCTTTCACCTCATTAATCGAGGCATTGGTTTTAAACCGATCGCGGGCACCATAAGCTTCCACCGCTTGGGCGAGGTGAGTGGCTTCGTGACGGTCTAAACCCCGGGCAACCAACCAATCTTGCAGCTCATCTTCCAGTTGTTGAGAAGCGTTATTTCCCCGAATGCCGAAATAAGCCAAACACATGGCAATGCTGGTCGTATTGCAACTGCCATAGGGATGTAGGCGATTATCCAATTGCGACTTATAAGGAACGGCGAGTTTGATGCGATCGGGAAAAGTAATTTCGCTATTTTTCATCACCACTGCATGTTTATAATAAACATACCAGGTATTGAGACCGCGATATTCGCGATCGCGGAATGCTACCTTAACGTGGTCGCCCTCTGGAGTAAAAGAGTGCAATTGTAAAATCGTCCCCCCGGGAAGGGGTTGTTTTTCAGACTCGGAGAGTTGAGAAGATTGCACCGGTTTTTGCTTGAGAACCGTATCGCGAAGGAGTTTCAGTTCCATCCCGTAGATTCCGGGGGTGGTGGAGCGAGTCGAATGAGTTTGTGCTACTGTCATAATGAGTAAAATGAAATAGAGATAGATGGCTACGGGCCGCGCCTGAGTCAAGGGTAAAATCGCTCAGGCGGTTGCCCATTTTCTCCCGGGTTGTGGCGTTCTGCGATAGATGGAGGCGGGGAGTGTAATCCCGGACACATGAAGAAAAATGCGCCAATCAAGCCGCTTGCCCAGTATAGTGAGGGAATAGCCTGCGTGGGGACAATTCATCCGTTGTTTCCACAGGTATCAGTTGCTCGTAAAAAAATGGACTCATCCCATGTCTGAAACGGTTTGGATTGCAAGACACGCCAATCGACTTGACTTTGTAAAACCAGAGTGGTTTAATACAGCAGAACGCCCTTACGACCCTCCCTTATCGGAAGATGGGTTCGTGCAAGCGCAAGAACTCGGAGAACGCCTTAAGGGAGAAGGCATAACTCATATATTCACCTCTCCTTTCTTGCGAACCGTACAAACTGCAAATGAAGTGGCAGAAATTCTCGATTTACCCTTAAAATTGGAATGGGGGTTATGTGAATGGCTGAATGCCGAGTGGATGCCCGAGATGCCGGAAACCCAAGCGCCGGAAGTCTTAGCGCAACAGTATCCGCGCATTGACCTGAGTTACAGCTCTCGGGTGGTGCCCCAGTATCCAGAAACCGATGAGGGATGCGTGCAGCGCGCTGGGGAAACCGCGCGACGCCTTGCGGATGAGTTTTCCGGAGACATCCTGCTGGTGGGGCATGGGGCTTCGGTGATTGGAGCCACCATCGGATTGGTGGTGGAAGCGGCGCAAGAAGAGATGAGTGCGGCGTTGTGCTGCTTGTACAAGGTGGTTCGGGAAAAAGACCAATGGGCGATCGCCATCCACCACGATCGCTCCCACTTGACCCAAACCGAAACCGAAATTCGCTTCGTTTGAGGATATAAAATCGGGGAGGAGCGAGTACCAGCAGCAATTAGAGTAAAAAGCAAAAAACATGACAGTGTTATTGGTTGGGGATATTGGGGGCACCAAGACCCTCCTGCGCTTGGTGGAAATGCCCAATAGCAACGATACAACCGCGAATCTGCAGCAGGAAAACCGCTACGAAGCGATTTATCCGAGTCAAGATTATGCCGACTTGGTGCCGATCGTGCGGCAGTTTTTTGCCGCCGCGAGTCAGGAGTTGGGGGAAACCCCCACACCGAGGGGCGCTTGTTTCGCGATCGCCGGTCCGGTGGTGGGCAATACCTCTACCCTCAGCAACCTGAATTGGGAACTCACCAGCGAACGTCTGGAACAAGAATTGGGAATTCCCCAGGTGACGTTGATTAACGATTTTGCAGCGGTGGGGTATGGGGTGCTGGGATTATCCCCCAGTGACTTGCATACCTTGCAAGCGGGGGAACCCCAGTCTGCTGCACCGATCGCCGTGTTGGGTGCGGGAACTGGGTTGGGAGAAGCGTTTTTAATTCGCCATTTGGAAGATTATTTTGTGTATCCCACCGAAGGGGGTCATGCGGATTTCGCCCCCCGCACTCCCCTGGAATACGAGTTCATGCAGCACTTGCAGCGCCGCCTCGGGTTGCAGCGCATTTCTGTGGAACGAGTGGTGTCGGGGATGGGAATTCAGCCGATTTACCAGTTTTTGAGCGATCGCGCCACCGCCGCCGGAAGTACCGTGGGGGCGGCGGATATGGATCCAGCCGCTATTTCTCAAGCGGCGATCGACAAAACCGACCCCCTGTGCGAGCAAACTATGCAACTTTTTGTAGAAGCATATGGTGCGGAAGCGGGAAATTTCGCCCTCAAACTCCTCCCCTACGGGGGACTATATCTGGCGGGGGGAATTGCCGCAAAAATTCTCCCGTTGATAGAGCGCGAAAATCGGTTTCTCAATGCGTTTGAATACAAAGGTCGCATGTCCCCGTTGCTCCAACGAGTGCCGGTGTATGTGGTGCTTAATCCCCAAGTGGGATTGATTGGCGCTGCCATTTGTGCGGCGCGATTGTAGGCCGATTTTGCGAGAACTGGAACTCGCGCCAAAACCCTGCCGTGGGTGCATTGCCTACGGCGCGGTAACATTAGGTTTTATCCTATTAAATGAAGTGGTAACGAAAGAAAAAGGAAGCGTGTAACTATGGCAGGACACAGTAAATGGGCCAATATAAAACGGCAAAAAGCTAGAGTGGATGCGGTGAAAGGCAAAACTTTCACCAAGATTTCCCGTGAGATTATCGTAGCCGCACGTAGCGGTCTTCCGGACCCGGAGGCGAATTTTCAGTTACGCACGGCGGTGGATAAGGCAAAAGCAGCAGGGATTCCTAACGATAATATCCAACGGGCGATCGCTAAAGGTGCTGGTACTTGGGATTCCGGTAGCGACTACGAGGCAATTCGCTATGAGGGCTACGGTCCCGGGGGCGTGGCGGTTCTCATCGAAGCTCTCACCGATAACCGCAATCGCACCGCCGCAGATTTGCGAGCTGCCTTTAGCAAAAATGGCGGCAATTTAGGGGAAACCGGCTGCGTGAGCTGGATGTTCGAGCAAAAAGGCGTGGTGACGCTCAAAAGTGAGGTAGATGAGGATGAATTGCTGGAAGCTTCCATAGAAGGCGGTGCCGAGTTTTATGAAGCTACCGAAATCGACGAAGATGTGCCGGGGTATGAAGTGTTTACCGAAGTGACGAATTTAGAACATCTCAACCAAACGTTAAAAGAACGGGGGTACGAGATTGTGAGGGCGGAACTGCGCTGGATTGCGAATAATAATGTAGAAGTGACCGACCCGGAACAAGCGCGATCGCTCCTCAAAATGATGGATGCCTTGGATGATCTGGATGACGTGCAAAATGTAACCGCCAATTTTGATATGGCGGACAATTTGGTGGAAATGAGCCTGGTATAATCGGCTCGTTCCTACACTGCTGGGGGTGGTCAACTCCCAGCGTATCTAGAGTTTGGGGGAATTTTAGGAAAAAGAACGTCGCACGCGATCGCTCCGATAACATGAATCGAGAGACGGGAAATGCCGCCTCTGGGTACCACTCGCACGGGGATGTGGTAAGCACAACATCCCCGCCTGTGGATTAGCGCTTCTTCATCACCCATAACACCACGAAATGGACGACAAGCACGATCCAGACTTCTAGCCGAATGCTGTAGACGAGTTCGGGGGAGTGCGGTGGTGCTGGAACTGCGTTCACCTCCTGCATGGGATATAATACAGGCATCTGCGGATCGAGGGAAATTGCTGTATCCAGGTCTTCCATCGCCCGGATTAAGGTTTGAATCTTGATAGTTTGGGAGCGTTGTTCGTCGTTCATGGAGTTGCCTCAGAATGTCTACAATTCCATGAAAGCAGGTCCCTGTATGCGTTTGCGTCGGCGTACAAGCGGCTGGTTTATGGCTTTATGTCGGACTTTAGCGGGATGTCTGAGTTTTGTCGGAGATGCCCCCAAGCGGGAGAAAATGCATTATAATCTGAGCAAGTTTACCGACTGAGGAGTTATGTCAACACGTTCCCTCCGCGTTCACCCGGATTACATTGAAATCGTCAGAAACGCTCTCCCGCGCAATTGCTTTCCCACTCAGAAACATTTGGCGGAAGAGTTAGGCTACCATCGTACTACTATCAGCAAGTTCTTGAATGGCAAACCTGTAGATAATCTCTATTTTGAGGAAATCTGTCGCCGATTGGAGTTAGATTTGCGCGAAATCGCAGATTTCGAGAATGCCAGGGATAATACGTCTCGTGTAGAGGATATAGCAGATTCATTTTCGGATGAAACCGAATCAGATTTTTCCAGCTATATGGAACGCCCTCCCATTGAAGAGCGATGTTTTCAAATGCTTTCACAGCCCGGTTCCCTGCTTCGTATCAAAACCCCAAAGCAGATGGGGAAAACCTCTCTAATGATGAGAATGATTTCCGATGCCAAAAACAACGGCTATAAAACCGTCTTTCTGAATCTATTGCTAGCAGATAGAAGCATTTTGCAAGACCTCGATCGCTTTCTGCGCTGGTTTTGCGTTGTCGTGAGTCGCCAACTTCAGCTATCTTCCGATCTGGCAGAATATTGGGACGAAGAGTTATCGAGTAACTATAACTGTAACTCGTATTTTGAAGAGTATTTATTGACTCAAATTAATGCTCCGATTGTCCTGGCTTTAGATGAAGTCGATCGCATTTTTCCTCATGGGGAGATTGCGGAAGACTTTTTTAGCTTGTTGAGAGCTTGGCATGAGTCTGCCAAACACTATGAAAAATGGCGAAAAATACGGTTAATAATATCCTACTCTACGGAAGTTTATATTACTTTGGAAATCAATAGGTCGCCATTCAATGTGGGAGAGAAAATCGAGTTGCCAGAGTTTAACGCTTTACAAGTGCAAGAATTCGCACGGCAGCAAGGAGTAGAATGGAATAGTGATGAAATTGAAAGAATTATGAATACGATCGGCGGAAATCCTTCTCTGCTACAAATGGCAATCTCTCGCCTAAAGCGGCAGGAAATGACTTTCGAGCGACTTTTGCAAACGGCGGCCACAGAAGCAGGGATTTACGGCGATCGCTTGCGGATTCATTTAGGCAACCTACAACAAAATCCCGACTTAGCAGAAGCAATGAAGCAGATAACTTCCCATCGGTCTGTGCGATTAGATCCAAACGTGGCCAATCAGTTACACCGATTGGGGTTGGTTAAATTAGAAGGAAATGAGTGGCGAGTGGCTTGCGAGTTATATCGTCAGTATTTTGCCGATCGCCTTTAATAATGTTCCCACTGGCGGATTATGTATTTTCGGTTAACTCCAGCTAGCCCTTGCTGGTGAAGTAAAGGAGACCTGCAATCAACCACTATTCCTTCAATAATACCAATTAAAAAAACAACGATCGTGTTGGATCCCCCCACCCCCCCTTGAAAAGGGGGGCTAAAGAGATCCATCCCGATCGCGGTTATAGAAAAACGGTATAACACAGACTCGCAAAGGAAGCCGTAGAACATGGAACCGACTACAACCAACACATATAAAGTTGGCGGAAGTTTGCCTGCAGATGCTCTAACTTATGTGGTGCGACAGGCAGATACAGAACTCTATGAAGGCTTGAAAGCCGGAAATTTTTGCTACGTTCTCAACTCGCGGCAAATGGGTAAATCGAGTTTGCTCGTGAGAACCATGCAAAGGCTACAAAAGGAAGGATTGACCTGTGCCTCTATCGATCTGACTAAAATTGGGAATAAGAACGTGACTGCTGCTGGGTGGTATAAGGGAATTTTTTATGAGTTAGTCAATGGATTGGGATTTTCTCAAAAAATTAATAAACGAACTTGGTGGAAAGAGTTAGAGGACATTTCCTTTTCTCAACGGCTATCTTATTTTTTTGAAGAGGTGGTGTTTGCTCAACCGGACGAGGGGCAAAAATTTATTGTTTTGGTGGATGAAATTGACAGCGCTAATTCCTTAAGCTTTGAAGTGGAAGATTTTTTTGCGGTCATTCGATATTGGTTTAATCAGCGATCGCAAAATCCCGCTTACCAGCGCCTGACCTTTGCCTTATTTGGCGTCGCAACCCCGTCTGATTTGATTCGCGACAAAACCCGAACCCCATTTAATATCGGTCAGCCCATCGAATTGCGTGGATTTACCTTCGCGGAAGCGCAACCGTTAATCCCGGGATTGGCGGAAAAGATGGAAAATCCGGCGCAAGTGTTGCGGGAAATTTTACACTGGACGGCGGGACAACCCTTTCTGACGCAAAAGCTTTGTCAGTTGGCGGTGAGGGCGGATGATACTCCCCAGGGTAGCGAAACAGACTGGATCGCCGAACTGGTGCGGACGAAAATACTGGAAAACTGGGAAGCGCAGGACGATCCGGAGCATTTAAAAACTATCCGCGATCGCCTTTTGCGACGGGAAGAGCGCGCCGGCAGGTTGTTGGGACTGTATCAGCACATCTTGCAATCCGATACCAATGGCATCAGAGCCGATCGCAGTGACGACCAAATGGAACTACGCCTCTGCGGTTTGGTGGTCAACCGCCAGGGACAATTGCAGGTGTATAACCGAATTTACCAACGGGTCTTCGATCTCCCCTGGGTGCAACGGGAACTGGCCAACCTGCGCCCCTACGGCGAAGCCATTACCGCCTGGTTAAAGTCCCACCGCCAGGATACCTCCCGACTGCTGCGCGGTCAAGCCTTGAACGAGGCATTGGACTGGAAAGCCGGAAAAAGTGTCAGCCCGGAGGATGAAGACTTTATCTCCGCCAGTCTGCAGTGGAATTTAGACGCAGAACGGCAAGCCAAGGAACTCTTAGCCCAAGCGAAAGCGAAATTAGAGGAAGCGAACGCAGAATCAGACCGCCTGCTGAGAGAAGCCAAGCAAGGCACCAAACTGGAACGAACCGCAGTCCGGGTGTTGCGACAGTTCGACGCGGGGATGCCACAAATTGACTTATTAATCGAAGCCATGCAGATCGGCCAACAGTTGCAAACCTTGGTGCGGGACAATCGCCCCCTGAAAGACTATCCCGCCACCAGCCCCATGCTCGCCTTGCAGCAAATTCTCGCCCGCATCCAAGAGCGCAACCGCTTAGAAGGGCATTCCGACTGGGTAACGAGCGTCAGTTTTAGCCCAGACGGCAAAACCCTGGCCACCGCCTCAGATGACTGCACCGCCCGGGTGTGGGATTTATCGGGCAACGAATTAGCCCGCTTAGAAGGGCATTCCCGCTCTGTATTGAGCGTCAGTTTTAGCCCAGACGGCAAAACCCTGGCCACCGCCTCAGGTGACCGCACCGCCCGGGTGTGGGA
>NZ_JAYFEQ010000776.1:0-897 GCF_055795085.1 Phormidium sp. CCY1219
CACCGCCTCAGGTGACCGCACCGCCCGGGTGTGGGATTTATCCGGCAACGAATTAGCCCGCTTAGAAGGGCATTCCGGCCCTGTATTGAGCGTCAGTTTTAGCCCAGACGGCAAAACCCTGGCCACCGCCTCAGTTGACTGCACCGCCCGGGTGTGGCGGGTGGAGGGGTTAGAGGAACTGCTGGCGCGGGGGTGCGAGTGGTTGCAATATTACTTTGTGAGTCATCCGCAGGCGCGAGAAAAACTGACGGTCTGTCAGAAGTGAGGGTTGGCAGGCGGGACTTTTCTCTCCGGGGGATTTGCTGCCGCAACCGACCCCCAAGGGTGTTGGTTCCGGTTTAGAGCCAGGGGAGGAGTGGCAGAAGGGCGATTCGATATTATTCAACAGCGACTCAGGGAACAGCGACGCGACGCACTGCTACGGGAAGTGGCGCGATCGCCCTCTCTTTCACCGCGCGATAATCCACCTCCACCCCCAGCAGGATACACCATGAGCGTGATTATTCCCGGCGATATCCTAACGGCGGCTCAGATGAGCGCAGGGCAACTCACACTCGAAATTGCGATAATGCTGTTGGAACGAGATACAATCAGTATTGGAAAAGCCCGGAATTTTGCGGGAATGCACTGACTCGCGTTTCAGCAGAAAAATCGCCCCTAGATTAGGAATTCAAAGAACCGGGCTGCTGGGGGTGTGGTTGCAAGCCAAACCTACCCATTTAATTGAGGCTGTAAAACCGATTATAAAGCGATTGATGTTTGAGGCTGATTTCCGCAACAAGCAAACGAGTGAAACGAATTAATATAAATTGCAGCACATTTGATATCTATCAGTCGTCTTTAGACGACTTAAGCTATGAGCCGGGGGTTTTTAACCCCCTGCGGGTATTAAGCGAT
>NZ_JAYFEQ010000777.1:0-64507 GCF_055795085.1 Phormidium sp. CCY1219
TTTTACCTGATGTGAATTCCCTTTGTCAAGCACTCCATCGAAAAAATTTGCGGCTGAATATTGACAGAGACTCAGGATAAAGACTGTGGGGTGGGGAATGCCCACCCGACGAATTAAATCGGCGCGAAGTCAGGGTTTATTTCGCGCCGACGACTTCTTGAGGAACCGAAGCGGGTTCGTAGAGGTATTCAAACCAATTGCCATCCGGGTCTTTACCGTAAAAAGAAGCCGTTCCATCGCGATGTTCGTGGATATCGCGCACATCAACCTTTTGGGCTTTTAATTGCTGGTAAGCCGATTCCATTTCGGCGCGATCGCTGAAGACAAAGCCAAAATGAGGACCGGCTTGTTTGTAGCTGGGAGTCAACAGGGCTAAACCATCGCCGCCTGCTTTCAGATAGGCCCAGTCCGGATCCTTCCAGACCACCTCCATGCCCAAGTTTTGGTAAAAATTAACCGCGCGATCGAGGTTTTCAACGCAAATTGCCACGTGACCGATTCGTTTGAGCTTCATCTCGATTAAAATAGCATTATCCTTCTTCTTTATTATGATATTGGCAATCATGTAGAGCGATCGCCGTTCTGCTGGATTGTGGTTTTAGGGGACAACCCATATGTTATTCCATCCCGCCAACTTACCTTACTGGATTTTACTCGGGGTTGGGATCTCCTTATTCCTGCTGGTGATTGTCACTGGGGGCGGAGAGGATGATTTCGATTTCGATTCCGATATGGATCTCGATGTAGATGCCGATGCCAATGGCGCACTGGATAATTTCGGTCCGATGCAAATTTTATCATTGCTCGGTCTCGGGCGGGTACCTCTAATTCTGTTAATTGCCATTGACTTGAGTTTGTGGGGATTAACCGGATGGACCTTGAACGCGATATTCGGCGTTCCGGGGGGGTGGTTAGCCAGTGCAGTATTTATCGGTTCTTTGGCGATCGCCCTAGTGGGAGGGCGAGTGCTCTCACAACCTGTGGGCTATCTGTTTGCCTCATTTAGTGAAGATACCAGTCGCGATCGCTTAATCGGTTGTATTGGTACCGTCACCTCCGCCACCATCGAAAGTAAGAAACTCGGCCAAATTGACGTTTTAGATAACAATCGCAACCTCGTCACCGTGACTGCTGCATTGCCCGAGTGGGCCACGGTCATTCCCCAGCGCGGCGACAAAGCGATCGTCATCGATCGCACCGACGAGTGTTACATTGTCATTGCGGATCGGAGTGTAGATTGCGATCGGTGGTTGGGGGAATTTTCGCGAGACCGATAAACTGTCATTCCTTCCCTGGGGAGGAGTCGAGAGGAAACGCCAGTTTTCTCGCACGTATAGACCACAAGCCTTGGTAAATTATCCGTACAATATGGGGGTAATCTCATGTTATTTTGGCTAACGCTTCTCGAAACCCTACCGCGTCTTGACCTGCAAGACAGCGCCAGATTAGAACCAGCCTGCGAGGTGGCATTTGCAGAAGAGAACTCCGCCAACACATCACCTGCTTATTCTACTGCGATCGCGCAACTTCAGCCCGCCCAAACCAATCTGGTGGAAAGCGTCTCCAACAACTCTGCATTTATCGTTGTTTTTTGGATTGTTTTTGGATTAATTGCGTTCGGTGCCATTCTAGCATTAATTCGCAAATTCTATAAAATCACTCCCACCAACGAAGCCTTTGTAATTACCGGGTTATTTAGCAAAAAGAAAAGCGTCGTTCTCAATGGCGGCTGCATGATTATTCCCGGATTTCAGGAATACACCCGAGTCCCCCTGAAAGAAATCTCAATTGATGTAGAACGCACCGGCAAACTAGCCGTTCGCACCCAAGATTACCTGCGGGCGGATATGAAAGTGACATTTTTCGTCTGCATTAATGCTTCAGAAGACGATATTTTTACCGCCGCCGCGCGCTTGTCCAACGAGGGGCAAATCCAGATAGAAAACATCAAAAAAGCCCTAGAAAATCGCGCCGATGATGCGATTCGGGCGGCGGCGAAGACCAAAGCCCTGGCAGAAATCGATTCCGATAAATTGGGATTCGCGCAAGAAGTGCTAAATTTAATCGGCCCGGACTTGAAAAAAGTGGGATTAACGTTAAATAGCATTGCAATTTCCGAAATTGGCGAAAGCGACACCTATACCAATGACTTTTTCGACGCCCAAGGGGTGCGCCTGCGAACCGAAACCATCCAAAAGTCGATTAAGCAAAAGCGCGAAGTCGAACTGACCACTCAAATTGAAATCGAACAAAAAGAGGTTGAAGCAGAGAAGATATCCCGGCAAATTGCCAATGATAACGAACGGGATAAGTTAGAGCGACAATTGGCGATTGAAGCCGAACGCGCCCAACGAGAGCGGGAAATTCAAGAAGCGAAAGACCGCGAAATGGCAGCTATCGAACGGAGTAAGATTTTACAGGAGAAAGCGGTTGAAGAGGAAAAGATTAAAAACAAATTGGCCGTGCAACAAAGCCAAATTGAAGCGGATATTGCGTTAGAAGAGCGCAATAAGCACTTGAAAGTAGCGCAAGCGGTACAACAACAAGAAGCCGAAATGGCGGAAATCAATCGTCAAAAAGGCGTGCAGCAAAGTCAAATCGAAGCTGATATTGAGTTAGAAGAACAGCGCAAGCGGTTTCGGGTGGCACAAGCGCTGCAACAACAAGACGCAGAAATTGCAGAAGTGCAGCGTCAGCAGCAGGTAGACTCGGCGCGATTGCAGTCTCAGGTAGAGGTTGCGGAATCGGAACGATCGGCGCGGATCGCACAAGAAGACGCGGCGATCGCGATCGCGAACAAAGAACGGGAACGATCGCTAGCCGAAGCGCAACGGGTAAAAGCGGAAGCCGATGTCGCAACAGCAAAAGCGATCGCCGAAGCGCAGCGCCAACAACAATTGGCCGAAATCGACGCCGAACGAGAAGCACAACAGCATAAAATTGGCGAGCAAAATGTGGTAGAAATCGAAGCCTATCGCCGTCGGCGACAAGCAGAAGCCGCACAACAAGCCGCCGAAATGGAAGCCGAATCGATTCGCACTTTAGCCGAGGCAAATCGCGAAAAAGCGCTTGTAGAAGCGGAAGGATTGCGCGAGAAAATTGCCGCCGAAAATGCGATTAGCGATGCGAAATTGAAAGCGGAAGTGATTCAGGCGATCGCCCCCATGTTGGTGGATAAACTCCCCGCCATTCTGCAAGCCCTAGCACCGCAACCGGGGGTTTTAGGCGACCCGAAAGTGTATTTATTCCCCGGAAGTAATGGCAGTAACGACATGGGAGAATTCAATAAAATTCTGCTTTCGACCAGTGGTTTGTCGCTGATTAATGCATTTTTGGAAGAGGGGAAATTAGAAAAAGTTCTCGGTTTAATGGGGAATTTTATTGGCAAGAATGACAGCACTGGCAATAGTGGAGAAAAGTCCGACAGTGAAGCAATGCCAAAACCACCCAAATCACCAGCGACTCCCGCGCGATCGAGCGAACCGATACCCCCTGGAAGCACCTCGGCGATTCAACAGGTTCGCAAACCCGGTTCGGGGGAAAATAATGTGTCGTAATCTCAGCAGTGCGATCGACCCGTTGCGGTTGGATTGAACTGGGTAAATTTGTTTGGGGACAGGATGGTTTTCCTGTCCCTAAAATTATGGCATTTTGCCCAGGAGTGATTGTGCTATGCGTGATTTGATGTTTTCTCCATAGCCGATCGAAGTCGGCGATAGCGATTCCTTCAGACTTATCTCTTATCTCCTTCTGGCGGCGCGCTTGTTAATTTGGCGAAAATTATACAAGCCAAACGCCACCCAAAACACCAGCAAGACGGCGGTGAGGATAAAAACTGGAAGCGGACCGAACTGATAAATCAACGGAGGAGCGGCTGCAGTGAATAAACCGCCGCCGACGATCGGTTCGAAAAACAACTGTTTGTAGGCAAAACTCTCGAAGGCACCGGAATGATTGTCCGGGTCTACCATGCGAATCAGCAAAATGCCGGTTGCCGTTACCCCCATCGATTGTCCCATGTCACCAATGCCCCGTTCGAACCAATATGAGGGAAGAATCCGAGGTGCGAGGAATAGAAACGCGGCGATATTCCAGGTAATGCCAACCACAGATAACAGCAAAAATGGCACGAGGTTCGCGCCGAGAACGGTGAGAGAGATGCTCGCCAGGGCGGTGACAATGGTGACATCCAGAGCCACACCCGCGATGCGATTGGTCAAGGTGCGATCGATGAGCAAGCCGAGACCCAAGCGCACCATCCCCACCTGCACGATCAGCCCGCCAATCAGTGCCATTGGGAATAACGGCACATAGCTCATCACCTCGATGCCGCCTCGACCCCAGGTTATGGATTCGATAAAAATCAGCGCTTGCAGGATCGACCAGCCGATCGCGATCGCCAATCCCACAAAGCCGAGATTGAGAGATAGGGGATCGATCAGTAAGTCGCGCAGCAATATGCTTCTGGCTCTGCGAATATCCGGATGTTCGATGTGAGTCGGTTCGAGATTTTCCTCGATTTCTTCTTGAACGTTGACCTTGACATAACCTTTGCGGCGACCCCAATCGGCGAGCAGAGTGCCGGCGACAACGCCGGATACAATACCCACGGTAGCTAAACCGAGTGCCAGGTCTGCACCCGCCGGAAAGCCTAATTCTGCAAAGGTATCGCCCATGCCGGCGGCGGTACCATGTCCCCCTTCAAAGGCGATTTCGATCAGCGCGCCGGCAATCGGGTCGAGACCGAACAAGGGGGTGAGAACCAGCATGGCAAGTAACAATCCCAGTACATATTGTCCCCAAGCCAGACTTTGCCCGAAGGCGACTTGGGGTGCGGCTTTGCGCCAAATTTCCCGGGGTCTGGGAATGGTTTCGCCGAGGAAAAGTGCGGCAAAGACGACGTTGATAAAAATGCCGGGAGACTGCGCCCAAACTTGGCGGATTTGTTCGGGAAATAAGCCAGAGGCAAAGGGGGAATTCGGGCCGGCAATCGCGGTGGCGATCGCGCCCAATGCACCCGGACCGAGTAACAAAGCTAACAGGCCCGCTACAATCGAACTGGGCAAATACAACGCTTTCAACACCGATATGTTTTGTCGAATTAAACGCCCCAGTAAAATGAAAAGCCCGATGATAATAAAGGCAAAAAACGCATCAAATAGTTGAATCATGGCATAATTTCGATAGGTGGTAAATGAAGTGGCTCAAACTCCTTGGGGTTAAAGAGCGGTTTAAGCCGTTCTATTGTAATCGATAGTTTCGGTTCTGACAAGAACTACAGGTTTTGCGCCCCGAGCCAAAGAAATAGCCCGCTGGTGCGGGCGGGTCAGGGAAATACTTCAATATGTTGTAATTCTGGGGGTGATTTCGGTCAAAAATCAACCCCACCGAAAGGGTCGATCGCGCCTTGATTTGCCGTAGGTTCTGCGGGTGCGCCTTGGCGCAGTCCCACGGCAATTTTGCTGTGTTTTTCTATCTGACGCATCACTTCTCGGGCGCGTTGAATAACCGGGGCGGGCAATCCCGCCAGACGCCCCGCTTCAATTCCATAGGAGCGATCGGCTCCACCGGGATGAACTTGGTGCAAAAATACGATGCGATCGGGGAATTCTTTCACGGTAACTTGATAGTTTGCCACATTGGGAAGCACTGAGGCCAATTCGTTGAGTTCGTGGTAATGGGTGGCGAAAATCGTTCTGGCTTGAATCTCAGTAGCGATATATTCGGCGACGGACCACGCAATGGAAAGGCCATCAAAAGTGGCAGTTCCGCGCCCGATTTCATCTAAGAGAACCAGGGAATGAGAGGTGGCATGGTTGAGGATATTGGCGGTTTCGTTCATTTCTACCATAAAGGTGGATTGACCGGTGGCTAAATCATCCACTGCGCCGACGCGGGTAAAAATGCGATCGCAAATGCCTAAAGTGGCCGAAGTTGCGGGTACGAAACTGCCGATTTGTGCCATTAATTGAATCAATCCGACTTGTCGCAAATAGCAACTCTTGCCACTGGCATTCGGACCGGTTAAAATAATTAAATCAGGAGCGGGGCGATCGCCGGTTTGCGAACTGTAGAATCCTCCCAATCCGGTAGAATTAGGCACGAAGAAACCCACGGGCAAGGATTGTTCTACCACCGGATGACGTCCTTGCAGAATGCCAATCTCTCGTCCTTGCACGATGTGCGGGCGACAGTAGCCGAGATCCGTGGCAATCTCGGCTAAGCCGCACAATACATCGGCGGCGGCTACCGCTTTGGCCACCTGACGAATCGTTCCTGCATGTTCCCCGACTTGCGATCGCAGGTGGGCGAAAATTTCGTATTCCAATTTATTCAGGTCATCTTGTGCGGTGAGAATCCGCGATTCCCGTTCTTTCAGTTCCGGGGTGATATAGCGTTCTTCATTGGTGAGAGTTTGGCGGCGGACGTAATCTTCCGGGGCTTGGTCGCTTTTTGACTTGGAGATACTGATATAATAGCCGAAGGTTTTGTTATAGCCAACCTTCAAATTGGAGATACCGGTGCGATCGCGTTCCTGCAGTTCCAGATTGGCAAGCCACTGGCGATCGCCTTCCACTTGCGATCGCATCTCGTCCAGGCGCGCATCCACCTTGGGGCGAATCAATCCTCCCTCGTTGAGATGCAGGGGCGGCGATTCTACCAAGTAAGCTTTCAGATGGTTGGCCAGTTCCGTGAGTTTCGGTGGCACTTTCTGCAAAGCTTTGATATAGGGAGAAGTGCCTTGGGCGGCTAATTGAGTCATTTCGGATAATTTCAGTAGGGAATCCGCCAAAGCGACTAAATCCCGCGCGCTTGCGGTTCCCGAACCGGCGCGCCCGGTCAATCGTTCCAGATCGTATATTTCGCGCAACAGCTTTTGTAGGTCTTCGCGCAGTTCGCTATTATCTATCAATTCGGCGATCGTATCTTGTCGCGCTTGGATGCCTTTGATTTGCAGCAGGGGTTGCAGCAACCAGCGACGCAGCGCTCTCCCACCCATTGCGGTTCTCGTGCGATCGAGCGCCCACAGCAGAGAACCGCTAAAGGTGTTATCGCGCACGGTTTGGGTGATTTCCAGGTTGCGCCTGGTTTGGCGATCGAGAATCAGATAGTCCGAGGGGATATAGGTGCGAACCGGTTGCAGGGGCAGGGGAGTTTCTTTTTGCGTGTCTTCTAAGTATTCTAGCAATCCCCCTGCAGCGCGCACGGCGAGGGGAAGATGTTCGCACCCCAAGCCTTCCAAACTGTGGAGTTTGAAGTATAGCAAAAGCCGCTCGCGAGCTTCGGATTGGGTGAAGGGTTTTTGCGATCGCAATGAATAGCAAAATGCCGAGGGCAGACATTCCGGTAGGTGTTGCGATTTCTCTCCGGGTCTGAGCAACATGCCAATATCCGGAGCATTGGTGGGAAACAGCACCTCGGAGGGTTGCAGGCGCATGAGTTCTTGGTGCAGTTGTTCGAGATCTTCGGCTTGGGTAGTGAAAAATTCTCCGGTAGAAATATCGGCATAGGCTAATCCCCAATGATTGCGGGCAATCACCACAGCGGCTAAAAAGTTATTGTTGCGCGCCGGCAGCATTCCTTCTTCTAGCACCGTACCGGGGGTGATGACCCGGGTCACTTCTCGGCGCACTAAGCCTTTTGCTTCTGCAGCGGATTCCACTTGATCGCACACCGCGATCGCATAGCCTTTTTCTACTAACTGCATCGCATAGCGTTCTAGGGCGTGATGCGGTACCCCCGTCATCGGTACCCGTCCGATTTCCCCGCCATGCTTGCTCGTTAGCACAAGTTCCAGTTCCCGCGCTACGGCGATCGCATCTTGAAAAAAGGTCTCAAAAAAATCTCCCACTCGATACAGCAGCAAGGCATGAGGATATTTATCTTTTACTTCTGCGTAATGCCGATACATTGCCGAGAGTTGGTTGCGATCGATTTCGCGATAATCGGCATTGCGAATATTGGGTTGGCTCGTTCTAACGCCAGTGGCGTCGGGTGGGGTAGATGCAGGGGAATATGATGTCATGGATTCCAGTGGTAGATATAGGGGTCAAGCAGTTCATCTAAAATAATAAATCCCTACCCTCCCGGATTACCTAAAAAATTGCTGAAATCTTCACTTTTGGCATTTTTCTTGACAAAATACTCCATCTGTGATAATTAAACTCCCCCGCGTCATCTTCATCCCTTCGGGGTAGAGGACCTCGGGCGAAATTCCTCTCAACCGGACCCTACAAACCCCCAGCAAAACCCCACCCTCCCTCGGTCAAAACACCTCCAGAATTCAGCCTTTTTCCTCCGCCTGACATCCGCCGATTACCCTTAAGGGTAGTTGGCTAAAACTCTGATGTGACTGAGCGCTGCCGATATCGTTATCGGGATATTATATCCGCCACCGTGACAAGAAATCACCGGACAATTGACGCGATCGGCCAAATCTAACACATATTCCGTTAATTCTTGAAATTCTCCATTCGACCAATTCGTGACCCCAGCACCGCAGTCGCGAACATGAGAATCATACCCGGAGAAAATCAAAATTAAATTCGGCTTCCAAGGCAATTTCTCTAAAGCAGAATAAAACACATCAATACTCTCTAAACCTTTATAAAAATTGCCGCTTAAGTTCACTTTTTCCAAAAAACTGGTTTCCAAATTTTCCGGGAAAATCGGAATATTACAGTGCCCCAATCGAGCAGCAACAGTTGTGGTGCCGAGGTTTAAATCAGATAATTTCGCCATGTACAAGTCCAGCCCATGATGAATGCTGATGCAATACACCCCCGGATCGTGACTAAATATCGACTGGGTGCCATCGCCGTGATGTAAATCCCAGTCTACAATCAGAATTTTTTCAAATCCTTGGGTTTGAGCATATTTCGCTGCGGCAGCTTGCGGATTGAGCAGACAATAACCATGTCCCCAATTTCGATAGGCGTGATGTCCGACTAAACTGAAACAGTAAGCGCGGTCTATGTGACCTTTTTTCATACAGTCGATCGCTTCCATGATGCCCCCTAAACTGTAGAGGTATCCGGGGATGCAATATTCTAATCCTTCGCATTCAAGGCTTAATTTAGGACTTGATAAATTGAATCGTTCTAGAGGTTTGTCGCGTCCCATCAGCAGCAGTTGCTTGAGATATTTTCGGCTATGAACCCTGAGATATTCACTGTAACGGGCTTTTCGCAAGGGCAAGGAGGGGTAATCCCGCAGGTGGGTTTCAAGTTGCTGGCGCACTTGGCTAAAATGAGGCAATGAATAGCGCCGGAAAAGAATCAAATGGGGGGATTTTGCAGTCAAACAAGTCTGCGGGTGAAGATAGGTGGCGAATCGGCTCATCATTGGGCAATCGGTGAAGAACAGTACAAACAAAATAAGTGAAGCGATCGCTTCGACTCGTCTAAGACTCCGCACCCTCAATCGTGACCCGCGAAGGGTCTGCTAAAGACAGCCCCAGGAGGCACTGCCCACTCTATTATTACCGCGTTTAGGGTAAAATGAGGTGGGAAAACAAAACCGTTACCTGTAATTTGCTTGTGGTGTTTGAATCCACGCCCAGGGGTTAACTCCTTTCACTTCATAAAAATTCTTGATGCTTTTTCTTTCTCGGCGACACAATCCCACTTCGGGAAGAAGACAGCCCCACACTGACCCCTTCCCCCTAACGGATCTCTCTCGGTGGAAAAATTTTCCCTATGATTTCAATAAACCGCGCTCGATAAACTGCAAGAAAATCTGCTGATGAGGACCCCCCAGGGGTCGAACTTCATCCGCTTTTTCCGAGTAGCGATCGCCGCGCCGAATGTCCTCCGGCGTCCATAATCCCATATCCCACCCTTCATTGAGCACTAACTCATCGAGACCCACCGTTAAGGGCGCGTGAAAAACATGACGCACCACTTCTGGGGTCTGATAAGAACCAAACTCCCACACCTGCGGCGGTAAATAACCAATTTCTTCTTGCAATTCCCGCTTGAGGGTCATTTCCGGGGTTTCTCCGGGTTCGAGATGTCCGCCAAACAATCCCCAATACCCCGGATAGACAATTCCGGGGATATTATCGCGCAGTTGGAGGAGAAACTGACCCTCGCGGTACAAGATAGCGAGGGCAACATGAACGACTTTCTCGCTCATCGGCTTTTTAAAATTTTTCATTATAGCAATCAGAAAGGTTCCGTGCAACATCTCTCCTGAGCTTATCATTTTCTCTGCTTCCCGTTGCTGGAGGTCATTTTATTGGAACCCTTCTTCAGAGAATTTTCTGCTTCGATGAAATTCATTTGTAAAAGTTACCTTGGCAGCATGGCGGGTTTTGAAAAATTAGTTATTTCCCAAAAACTTCTACCAGATTTTATATGTTAACGATAAATAAAACTTTTCAATATTCTCTTGTGAAATACAGTCCCGAAACCTAAAAAAAAACGCCGATCGCCCATATTATGCAATAGCCAGAGGTCGGCGATCGCCCGCACCATTCCTTACTTAATTTATCGTTCCGGATCGGCCTTTTTAACAAACGTACTATCCTACAAGCTCTCGAAAAAAGGTAATCAGCCGAGGTTTACCGTTTGGAATCTGAGGTGTTTCCCGATTCCATCCTTGGCTTTACCTTTTATTTAAAGGAACGAAATAAAGGGAAAATCTTCTCTTGTTTTCCAGGTTTTTCCAGTCCCCAGCTATCCGTTGACGTTCGAGTGGGAGGCATTAGAAAGCTTGAGGTGTGTCACAAGTGTTGAGTTATCCATTGGGTCTCAAATTAGCCGGATTCGCTAATTCGGAAATTTGCTTAAATTTTTGACTGACAAACCGCAATCTGTAGGTAAAAAATAGAGCGAATGGGGCAATGGAAATTGAGTGGATTGTAAAGATAGCGGTGGTTCAGGGGAGGCGAGGGAAGCTCGCTCTAACCGACCTGTCGTCTTATGGTTAGCCTCGTTTCTTCGTTCTACCGAAGAGTGAAGACAAACAAGCCCAATTATCGGGTAGATCGATGTCCTCTTTTGCAGGGCATTTTTGTCATACTTTCGAGAAAATTCAGGAAACTGGAGTGCTTTTTTTTGGCTAGTTTTTCTCCCAATTTCCGAATTGTATGATTTTCAATAGAAGGGGAAATGCTTGGAAATCTGCCATACATTTCCAGCTATTTAAAGGAGAAACTCTAACCCGAAACTAGAAAAGGAAGAAAAATGGTTAGAGTTTCAAAGTTCGATACCGCAAAAACAAGGGTTGGGCGAGAGAGGAGGTGATATTAAAAATTCTCCAAAACCCCACCAGTTTTGCCAGAACTCGTCGGTGAGTTTCCCCTAATTCGAGGGGAATTCAGGGCAGTAGAGAGCTGATGAAATGAGCGCTTGGCAAGCTCGATCAATGGTGGGAAATGGAGCGATCGGCGAGGGTAATTTATTGCCCATACTTGAATCAATCCGAGTAGGAGCAATTCACCAATCGATAAGATTAGCCATAACAATCGGGGGCGTCAATACCTTGTGTAGAGTGATTCGAGCGAGAAGAAAAACGTGACCCAAAAATTGAATTTCCCAGCATTAAATGCGCGCCAATTGAGAAAAAATCTCATCGTGAAAGGCTTAGTGCCGGCGCTTGTCGGTGCTTTTGTATTAGCAGCGCCTGCGGCGGAAGCGGCGAGACTAGACTCTTGGCGATTTGAAGCCAATCAAAACCGACTGTCATTTCGGACCATTGGCGGAGTCCAACCCACGGCGAAACTGATTTCCAACCCCACCCGGTTAGTGATCGATTTACCCGGAACCCGGTTAGGGCGGCGGACCGTGCGAGAGCGAATTGGCGGAACCGTGCGAGAAATTCGCCTGGGACAGTTTAATTCCCAAACCAGTCGAATTGTGGTAGAACTGGCCGAAGGATATACCTTGGATCCCGAGGCGATTGAATTTCAGGGCGTGGCACCGAACCAGTGGATCGTGCAATTACCTGCGCCGCAGCGGAAAGTGGAACCTGCGCCCCGGGATCCCGCGATCGCGGTGCCTTCAGTCACCGAAGCGAGTACCTTGCTGCAAGACATCGAGATAACCGATCGCGGATTTGTACTGCGAACTAGCGGGCAGAGTCCTCGCATCGACCTCAAACCCAGTCGCGATCGCACCTGGCTCACCCTAGACTTACCCGGAGTTAGCCTATCGCCGCAACTGAGCCAGGGAAATCTGTTTGCCGATCGCCTGGGCGTAGAACGAGTGCAAGTGATGCAACTCTCGGACGACCCACCATTTACCCGACTCATCTTCAATTTAAGCGATCGCCGACAACAGTGGCAGGCGCAGGTGAGCGATCGCGGCGCTGTGCTGCTGTGGCCCTCCGGAGAAACGCCCCCCGAACTCACCGCCGAGATGACGCAACTCGCCACCATCGAATCCATCGAAGTGGCCAATAACGGGAGTGAAGTGATTGTGAATAGCGATCGGCCCATTGCCTACAAAACCGAATGGGATCCCCAAACCCTCGCCTATCGCCTCACCCTATTTTCCGCGCAGCTCACCGATCGCGTAGAACAATTGCGCCCCGACACCGGATCCTCCATCTTGTGGGTGCGGCCCACCCAGGAAGACCCGCAAACCGTCAGCATCCTGGTGCAACCCGCTGCCGGGATCCAAGTCATAGGGGTAGAACAACCCAATCCCGAACAGGTGGCGATTCAACTGCAACCCCGTACCGTCGCCACAAAAGCCCCGGACAGCGCGCCGCGCACCGAACCGGACAAAATCCCGATTTCCGTACCGCCGCCGACGAATCCAGCGCCCCAACCGGCCCGGGCGAACAATCAGCGAATCGCGATCGTCATCGATCCTGGACATGGGGGACGCGATCCCGGCGCGATCGGGATTGGCGGTTTGCGCGAAAAGGATGTGGTCACTGATATCTCCCGACAAGTCGCCGCAATTCTCGAGCAAAATGGCGTAACGGCGATTATGACTCGCGAAGACGACCGAACCCTCAGTTTGGCAGCGCGAACCTCATTAGCCAATCGCGTGGATGCCGATTTATTCGTCAGCATTCACGCCAATGCAATTAGTATGTCCCGACCGGATGTCAATGGTTTGGAAACATTTTACTATCGCGCTGGGCGTAGCTTAGCCCAGTACATCCAAAACAGCATGTTGCAAACATTTGATGACATGCGAAACCGAGGCGTCCGACGGGCGCGGTTTTACGTGCTGCGCCATACTGACATGCCTGCGGTATTGGTCGAAACCGGGTTTTTGACCGGTCGCCATGACGTTCGCGTACTGGCGAATGCCCAAGATCGCGCCCGCATGGCGGAAGCGATCGCCCGGGGAATTTTACAGTATATTCGACAAAACCCCTAGATGGAACTCAAAAAATTCTGGCGATCGCGCAAAAAATCCCAGCAAACCGATTGAATGGGAAGATTGAGGAAAAAAGTCGCTTTTTCTATCCCCTAAACCCTATGTTATACTTGGCCTCGGTCAAACCTTTTCGGGATGGGTGCTGCTACATTTGTAAAGACATAAAATTCCCTGCTTCAATGACGGCAAAAGTGACGAACGCATTGAACCGTGCAATTGTTGAGAGGGTAAAGAGGGAGCGATAACTCGTCCGTGTAGTCGGTAAGCAAAACATGAAACATCACACCCAAGCATTAGAGTCGCAAATTCGTGACAAAAGTCCAAGCAAAAAAAGTCAGCTCCCGCAGTGGATCTTGCCCGGGGTTCTCGGCGCATTTCTGCTAACGGCTCCTCCGGCGGAAGCTGCCCGACTGCAGTCTTGGCAGTTTGAAGCGAATCAAAATCGACTGTCGTTTAGAACCATTGGGGGAGTTCAACCCAGAGCGCAACTACTGTTCAACCCCACGCGGTTGGTGATTGACTTGCCCGGTACCACCCTGGGGCGTCAAACCGTTAGCGAATCGGTGGGCGGACCGATTCGCGAAATTCGCATCGGGCAGTTTAATTCTCAAACCAGTCGCATTGTGGTGGAACTGGCGGAGGGCTACACCCTGGATCCACAAAAAGTGCAGTTTCGGGGACTCGCGGCTAACCAGTGGACCGTGCAATTACCGAACCCGGAACCGGAAGTGAACAGACGCTCAGGGGTTTCCGCCTCGGCAGGATCCAACACCACCAGCGCTGCGGTAACTGGCGCGCAAACGGTCCTGCAAGACATACAGGTGGAAGATGAAGGGGTCATCTTTCATACCCGAGGGGAACAGCCAAAAGTCGAACTCAGACCGAGCAGCGATCGCTCTTGGGTTGCCCTAGATCTCGAAGGCGTCACCCTCTCGCCCCAAGTGCAACGACGAATCATGCAAATCGATCGCTGGGGAGTAGAAAGGCTCGAAATTTCTCAAGCCTCCGACTCGCCGCCCTTAACCCGGGCGATCCTGATCTTGAACGATCGCGATCGCAATTTGCAAGCCCAAGTCGGTCCTCGCGGTGAGGTAATCGTTTGGCCCGAAGGGGAAAAACCCCCCACAGCCAATGCCGCTCCTGTTAGCGGTTTAGCCACCATCAACTCCATCGAACTGGGTGCCAATGGCTCGGAAGTGGTCGTCAACGGCGATCGCCCCCTCAACTACACCACCGAATGGGACCGCGAAACCCTCGCCTATCGCGTCACTATTTTTTCCGCTCAGCTCGGCGATAGCGTTCGCAGAATTCGCCCCGATCGCGGCTCTTCCGTCTTATGGGTTCGCTCCACCCAAGAAGACCCGGAAACCGTGGTGGTGCTCGTTCAACCTGCCGCTGGCGTCCAAGTTGCCGGTGTGGCTCAATCCAGTGCCGAACGAATCTCGGTGAAATTGCAAGCCGGAGAGATGGCCAGTGTCTCTTCAGATGTCGTGCCGATTTCCGTCCCGGATACGACTCCTTCGACCACTATGCCACCTGCTCCTAATACTCCTACACCGGAAATCCCGGCGATTCCCGATGGCCGCATGGTAATTGTTATCGATCCGGGTCATGGCGGCTCAGACCCCGGCGCTGTGGGGATTGGCGGGTTACAAGAAAAACAGGTGGTCCTGGATATTTCCCATCAGGTGTCCCGGATTTTGGAAGAAAACGGCATCGGGGTAATTATGACCCGCCAAGATGACCGCACCATCGACCTGTCCCCCCGCACCTCCCTCGCCAATCGCGTCGATGCTAATTTATTCGTCAGCATCCACGCCAATGCTGTGGCGGGAAGACGCCCCGAGGTAAATGGGTTGGAAACCTATTACTATCAAAGCGGTCGGACGATGGCTCAGTATATCCAAAACAGCATGTTGCAAAGCTTCGACATGCCCAACCGAGGCGTGAAGCGAGCAAGGTTCTACGTGCTGCGCCATACCCGCATGCCGGCGGTTTTGGTAGAAGTGGGTTTCGTCACCGGCAATCAAGATTCTCGGATTTTGGCCGATGCCGCCCAACGCACTCGCATGGCAGAGGCGATCGCCCGAGGAATCTTGGAGTACGTCCGCGCCACTCGCTAACGCCCACCCAGGCGAATTGATTCCGGAGGGGCCAGAGCCAACATCACCGACTCCACCCGCCCCTCCCATCCCGAAATTCAAAATTCAAACTTGAGAAAAATCCGATTCTAAAACTTTTAAATTGCATAATTTTATTTCGGATGGTATGGATAATTGCCTACCATCATATATTGTTGTAAATTAATAAATTCGTAGGGTTTGTACCGCCGATAATGCCCAAAATACTGTGTGGCTTGCGATTTATCCAGGGTCTAGGAAAGGTAAATTGACGGCCAGGAGGGCAAATAATTGACAGAATAACTTGCAAATTAAATGTGTTGGATGTCAGGGATTCTCGGTTCTGATTTTCAGCCGACTCTAGGGAAGCTGGTTCCATCCTCCGCAAGACATGCGCCCTGTATGGTTCCCAATGCCTGCCCCAGAGCGGTTTAAACTTGTGGTAAAGGCTACAATTTCATAAAATATTGATAAAAGTTTCCACATCAAGAATAGGGAGAACACAGAATGGCTGTTGCCCAGCCAGATATCGATCTTGCATCCTTTATCGACCACGCCTTGCTCGTACCCACCGCCACCCCAGAACAGGTAGCGCTGTGTTGCGAACAAGCCGATCGCTTTCATTTTGCCTCAGTGTGCATCTCGCCGGTGTATGTCCGCCAAGCGGCAAATCTGCTCCAGGGAAAGCAACCGAAAGTTTGCACCGTGATTGGATTTCCCACGGGAGCCACCACCCCGGAGGCGAAGCTTTACGAAGCAGCAGAAGCGGTAGAAAATGGAGCCACGGAACTGGATGTGGTCATTAACCTCGGCGGATTGAAAGCCGGTAATAGCAATCAAGTGCATCGGGAAATCGCCGAAATCTGCGAACAAACCGGCCAACTGGTGAAAGCGATTATCGAGACCAACTTGTTAACCGACGCCGAAAAACAACTCGCGGCAGAGATTTGTATGGATGCGGGGGTCGCCTATCTCAAAACCTGCACCGGCTTTTATGGAGGAGCCAAAGTTGCCGACGTGAAGCTGTTAAAAGAGATTGTGCGCGGCAGAATGGGGATTAAAGCATCCGGAGGGATTCGCAGTGCCGAACAAGCGATCGATTTAATCGTTGCGGGAGCCACCCGGTTGGGCACCTCTCGCGGTCCGGAGTTAGTAGGCTTGTCCCCCATCTGTGCAGGGGGAGAGCGTGAAGAAAGTTAACCGGGTGTAGGGTGGGCCAACGCCCATCCCAGCCGATACTCAGAAGGGTGAGGCCCGGATTGCCTCAGCCCGATCGCGGCTATCAGCACCCGTTTTCATAACCGATCGCCGAGCCACTATGAATCGAACCTATAAAGCCATTGGCATCAATCTGAAAAGCATTCCCTTCGGGGAAGCAGACCGACTGGTAACGATTTTGACCCGGGAATTTGGGTTAATTCAAGCCGTCGCACCGGGAGTTCGCAAGCCCAAATCGAAGCTAGGGGGGCGCAGCGGATTGTTTGTGGTGAACGAACTGCTCCTGAACAAAGGGCGATCGCTCGATCGCATCACCCAAGCCAATACCCTCGAATCTCATGCCGGTCTGAGTCGAGACCTGGGCAAACTAGCGGCTGCTCAGTATCTCGCAGAATTAGTCATTTGTCAAGCCCTCAGGGAGCAACCGCAAGACGAGCTATTTATCTTGCTCGGGGAGCATTTAAAGCGGATCGAGGGATGGAAGGCGATCGGCGATCGGCCCTCGGGATCGGGAATTTTGCCCCTTTTAACCCACGGTATCTATCATTTACTCGCCGTGGGGGGGATTGCGCCACAAGTCCATGCCTGCTGCATTACCAAACAACCCCTGCAACCCGATTTCACCTCCCAAACCTGGCGAGTCGGGTTTAGTGTGAGCGCCGGTGGCACCGTAAGTTTACCCCACAGCGATCGCCTCACCCCAGCAGCCAAGGGCAAAAACTTACCCCAGATAGAAGCGCGTCAGCTCGCGATCGACCGACAATTAAATGCAGTGGAGTTAGAGATCCTCCAACAATTGAGCGCCCCCGAACTGCCCCAACAAGGAACCAGCAGTCATTTTCCCAGCCAACTGAGAGACCAGCGGCCATCTCTTGATAAAGTGTGGATATCCGTGGAACGGTTATTGCGTCACTATGCCCAGTATCACTATGGCCGCTCGATTCGTTCCGCCCAGCTCATCGAGACTTATATGAATGCATCAGCGATGAGTCCCTACGAAACGCGAACGCCCACGTTGTAACCGTTCGCATTCAGCCGATTTTACCAAACAGCATAATGCCATTATCCGAGAGTCATTTAGAAACCCACCTTGACAATGCGAATTCCAGCCGAAAGCGTCGCACCCTATCTGCAAACCCGAGGCCAAATCCCAGCGGAATCCGACGAGCGATTTGCGATGGCGCGCAAGTCCCCCTAGAAACTACAGCAGAAGCGGGGGAAACCGCAACTCCTGCCAGTATCAGGGCAACCCCAGAAGACAAGAACCCCACCGCCGCCCACAACGGCAACGGTGCCCACCCCACCGGGGAAACCCCCCAGCCCCCGGAGGAGCCAAAACCGGAGCGGGGGTTTATACCCGTCTTGAAAAACCGCAACTTCCTCGCCTTATGGAGCGGTCAAGTCTTCTCCCAGTTAGCCGATAAAGTGTACTTGGTGCTGATGATTGCCATCATTGCCAGTCGCTTTCAGGCAGAAGGGCAGACCATCAGCGGCTGGGTCTCCGGGATTATGGTCGCCTTTACCATTCCCGCCGTGTTGTTGGGGTCCTTAGCGGGAGCGCTGACCGATCGCTGGTCGAAAAAGGGCGTCCTGGTGGCCACCAATCTGCTGCGCGGGGCCTTCGTCTTAGTCCTGCCCCTGCTGCTGTTTGCCGCCGAGGGATTGAAGCTCGGACCGTTGCCCTTAGGTTTCGAGCTGATGCTGGTGATTACCCTCTTGGTGTCTACCCTGACCCAGTTTTTCGCCCCAGCAGAACAAGCGGCGATCCCCTTGATTGTAGAGCGACGGCTGTTGCTACCGGCTAACTCCCTTTATACCACCACCATGATGGCCTCGGTGATTATTGGATTTGCTGTAGGAGAGCCACTGCTTGCCTTAGCAGATACCGCCTTCGACCGACTGGGCAGCGGGATCGGCTACGGAAAAGAACTGATTGTCGGCGGCAGCTATTGCCTCGCCGGATTGCTCCTGTTATTGATGAGAACCCACGAAACTCCAGACCCAGACCGGGAATATCCCCATGTGTTTGAAGATATTCGCGAAGGTCTGCGCTACCTGGGCCAACACCGCCGAGTTCGCAGCGCTTTAATTCAGCTAGTGATTTTATTCTCGATTTTTGCCGCTTTGGCAGTATTGGCGGTGCGTCTGGCAGAGGTGATTCCGACCATTACTACGGATCAATTTGGCTTCTTGCTGGCGGCGGCGGGAGTCGGCATGGGCGCAGGGGCGGCAATCCTGGGTCATTTCGGTCACGGCGTTCCCCATCGGCAATTGAGTATTGTGGGATCTATTGGGATGTCCGCCTCTCTGGCGATTCTCTCCGCCTTTACCGAACAACTGTGGGTCGCCTTGGTGGTGATTACCCTATTGGGTCTGTTTGCGGCAATGGTGGGGGTACCGATGCAAACCACCATCCAAGCCGAAACGCCAGAAGAAATGCGCGGTAAGGTGTTTGGGCTGCAAAATAATGCGATTAATATTGCGTTGAGTTTGCCGTTGGCATTGGCTGGGGTGGCGGAAGCATTTTTTGGCTTGCGGGTGGTAATTTTAAGCTTGGCGGCGATCGCGGTAGCAGGCGGGGTCTTAAGCTGGTATATTTCCCGTACAGAACCACCTAAATTAACGAAAGTGCCGAAATAAGGTGGTTCGCGATCGGCACTAAGCGTTTAGTAATTGGCTCAATCGGCTGGGATGAGTGGCGAGTTGGTTTCGCGCTCATCGCGCTTGCGCCTTGATTGCGCGATCGGCTTTCTGTTAATCCCAAACCTATTACCCCCAACACCCGAATGCACATCGCTTGGCTTGGAAAAAAAACTCCCTTTTGCGGAAATGTTACTTACTCTCGCGAGGTTACGAATGCACTGTTAGACCGAGGGCATCAGGTCAGCTTTTTTCATTTTGCTCAAGAAGCGACCCAAGAAACGCAAACGTTGGTTTCTAAGTGGGAGCCACATTCTCCCCTCAATGGTGGGAATGGCTGGTCGATTGGCGGCTGCGAAGTGTCTTTGCCTTGTCTTTATAAGTCTACGATTTACACGATTCCGACGTTGAAATCGCGCAAGGTTTTGACTCAGGCGTTGCGAGAGTTGCAGCCAGATTTGGTTCATGCATCTTTGACCCTCTCGCCGTTGGATTTCGTGCTGCCCGAGATTTGCGAAGAGTTGGATTTGCCCTTGGTGGCGACGTTTCATCCGCCGTTTGCTTACGCAACAGCGCGGCGATCGGGTCGCCAACACCTGCAACATCTTACCTATCAACTGTACGCCCCTTTTCTGCTTCACTATGACAAGACGATCGTGTTTTCTCAGATGCAGCGGGAGGTGTTGGGGAAACTGGGGGTCCCGCCGGGGAAAGTGGCGGTGATTCCTAATGGGGTGGACGTGCAGAAGTATTCGCCGGGGTATTCTCAGGTGAAGTACGAGTTAAAGGCACAGCGGTTGTTTGTCTATCAAGGTCGCATCGCAATGGAAAAAAATGTGGAAGCTTTGCTCAAAGCGTGGAAGCAGTGTGACCTGGGTGCGGATTGCAAGTTGGCAATTGTCGGTGACGGTCCGTTGGCTCCTTCTTTGCAGGTGTATGCGGGTTCGGAAGATAATGTTTTGTGGTTGGGATATGTGGCGAATGAGCAACAGCGGATCGAAATTCTGCGCGGCGCTGATGTGTTTATTTTGCCTTCTTTGGTGGAGGGATTGTCTCTGTCTCTTTTAGAGGCAATGGCCTGTGGGTTGGCTTGCATTGCTACAGATGTAGGTGCGGATGGTGAGGTGCTATCGAATGGGGCGGGGGTGGTGTTGAATTCTCAAGGGGTAACGACGCAGTTGAAGACTCTGTTGCCCCTGTTTCGAGACCAACCGGAGTTGATCCCAGTGCTGGGACAAAAGGCGCGTCAGCGGGTTCTCGATCGCTATACCCTGAGCGGCAATATCACTCAGTTAGAGAACTTGTATGCAGAAATATTAAAAGCGCGATTGGGGCAAGTGAGTCGGTGGAGATAGAGGCGATCGCAATGGGTTAACATATAACTGAGTGGTTTGGAACTCTTGTCAGGCGATTTGCTACCCTAATAAAATGCTACGATTGTTACCCTAGGGGATAACATTGTTTGCCGAGGGCACTTGCGCGGTTGCCCCTCCATACCCCCGCGAGTTGCAGGGGTATGGAAGGGTAGAGTAAAGGAGTGCTATGCCGTCGCCACACCCGGTGCGGTTTGCCACTCCAAGGTATCGCCAATGGTTTCGCCGTTGTGATAGGCGGCGAGAATTACCTCACAGGTTTTGCCCCAAGCGATCGCGCCAGTGGCATCGATGCCGATCGCCCCCAAATCGCGCTGATTGCGCTCCGACTCGGCAAAGGAGCGCTCGAATGCCGTGGCTAACGATAACCCATCGGTGACTCGCACAACGATCCGCGCCGCCAAACATTCATCGATAATATCTTCCCCAATACCAGTACAGCTAATTCCCGCCTTAGCATTGGCGTAATTTCCCGCAGGCATTGCCGAATCGCTCACCCGCCCGATGCGCTCGAACCCCTTGCCCCCGGTAGAGGTCCCCGCCGCAATCGCCCCGGTGGAATCCAGTGCCACCACGCCAATCGTACCACTACCGGCAGGTTCTGCCACCACATCCGCCATCGTGCGCGAAAAATTCTCCTTGCGCTCATCCATCCACTCCTGCAAGCGCTTGTCCGTGAGCGGATTGTAAATTGGTAACTGCAATTCGCGCAACAATTCCGCCGCACCATAGTCCGACAGCACGCGATCGCGACAGCTTTGCAAGAATTTGGCTAGATTAATGGGATTTTTCACCCGAGACACATTGATTGCGCCGCTAAATTTTTGCGCGGTGCCATCCATTAACGAAGCACTCATCCGGATTTGCCCATCGGATTGCAGCACCGAACCGGTGCCGGCATTAAAACGCGGATCGTCCTCGAGGAGCTGGCACCCGCGCACCACCGCCTCACTCGCCGAAGCTCCTTCCTGCAAGAGGGCGTAAACTTCCTCAATAATTTTGTGCAGGGATTGGCGCAGCGCCACCAAACCGCCTTTCCCTTTCAAAGAACTCCCGGCTCCACCGTGGATAATTAGCTTGGGTTGTACCTGCCCGGTTGACATCAATTAAACCTCGCGCCTGCTGTCGTTTGCTTCGCAACCTTTCATCTTAGCACGAAGGAAGCGTTTTACAACCCCTATTTACCCCAGGTTTCTTCGCCGCCGACAGCGTTGCGAGCAATATTTCACCTCATCCCAACAGGTGGCCCATTTTTTGCGCCAAGTAAAGGGACGCTGACAAACCGGGCATACTTTCGTGGGAAGATTAGATTTAGAGCGATCGCGTCCCATGTTAATTTCCGTGCAGGATTTATCTTTAATGTTACGCAAAACGCGATGGAGGGAGAAAAGACAAGCAGAGAATCTTTTCACCGAATACAATTAAATCGCCGATGGGGTCAAGGTAGGATGAACCAGACAGCACTCAAACAAATTCGCATTGTACTCGTCGAACCGGCAGGGCCATTGAACGTGGGCGCGATCGCCCGGGTGATGAAAAACATGGGGTTGTCTCAGTTAGCGATCGTCAATCCCCAGTGCGACATTATGGCAGATGACGCCAAAAAAATGGCAGTTCATGCCCGAGAGATTTTAGAAACGGCGAGCATCGAAGCCGATTTACCCGCCGCCCTACAAGGATGCTTGCGCGCGATCGCCACCACCGGCAGAACCCGATCCTTGCCCACCAACTTTGAAACGCCGCGCCATGCCTTACCCTGGTTGCTCGAAGCCCCCTCCGCCCTCATTTTCGGGCGGGAAGACCGAGGATTGAGTAACGAGGAATTAAAATACGCCCAGAGATTCGTCCGCATTCCCTCCTGCGAGGAATATTCCTCCTTAAACTTAGCCCAAGCGGTAGCCGTTTGCTGTGCCGAACTGTATCAGAGTGCCATTGGCCCCGCCGTGGCGTCCCCAGAAGCGAGCGATCGCGCCGTTTCCGCAGAAACCGCCGTCCATCCCCCCGCCAGCCAAATCAGGGACAGCGCTTCTCTAGACGAGAGCGAGGGATATTACCAACACTTAGAAAAATTGTTATTAGAAATTGGGTATCTTTATCCCCATACCGCCGCCAGTCGGATGGAAAAATTCCGGCGCTTGTATAACCGCGCCCAGTTATCGAGCCAAGAAGTGGCAATGCTGCGCGGAATTTTGCGTCAAATCGAGTGGGCATTATCCCATCAAATTCGGAGTTAGTGATACGCTATTGATGCGTCCGATGATTTGTCCCCCGATGCTGCCGAAAAATTGCTGTGATGGTCAGGCATTTGGATTTTTCACCAGCATCCGGAAGGCATCCCGATGGCGATCGCGCCTGAGAAAGGGCGCAGGAAGTAAAAATTCCCAGGCGCAATATTCTGGCCATTGGCAAGCCGGAAGAATCGTAAATGATGCCTATGGTGGATAACCAGTGGTGTAGCCTACAACGCAATCAGTTAAAGAGGAGTGAGCAGTGGCTCAAAGGTTTCCAATTCGGTCATTTTTGTCGGTGGTGCCCTCAAAGTCCGGCCCGGGGGAACCCCCGAGAAAGCGGCAAAAACCCAAGGGTGCGGACAAGCGCAGAGGCAAAGCACGCCCAAACTTGAGAACTGCCCCCGGATCGGAGGAGCGATCGCCCGCCCGACGCCCGAGTAAGCGTATCGGTTCACCGCCGCGATCGGCACCGAATCGGGGATCGGTGCGGTCCAGACCCAGGGAAAACCGAGAAAACACCGGCAGACAAGGGGATGCCGAGACCAGACCCCAACCCACCTTGCTAGAGTTTAGCCAATCGCCGCCGCGATCGCCGCAATCCCCTCTTCCCAAAAATCCACCCATGTCCGGAATGGGCCGGTCCTCGGCATCTGCGCCCACCCCGCGCACCCCTAATCCGATCGATTTAATGTACCAACGGCACCGAGGAAGGATATCCGGCGATCCCCCGCCACCTCCACCGCCCACCTCCATGCCGATCGCACCGATGGGGGGCGAGAGTGCATCGACCCGCGCAATCCCAGCCGCGCGATCGCGTCGGCGATCGGCCAAACCCGCATCCGCCAAAACCTCGGGCAGTACCGCCGCATCCTCCAAACGCACCCCCAGACCAAGGAAAAGAAGCAAACCGCAATCGAACCGACAGGGCAAAAAAACCGCCCCCTTGGTGTATGGGGCGAGGTTGCTGATCCTGGGTGTGGGGTTAGGGGTACTCGCCGGTACCTTTTTCTCCGTGTGGAATCCCGCCAAAAACTTCACGGCGGATGCGTCGCGAATGGACAGCGAATCGGTAGAACAGCCCGACACTGCCGCGATCGCCCCAACGGGAGGATTGAGACCCGGCTTGCACCTCAGTTCCGAAATGAGCGCCTTAAAATCGCAAATCGAAACCTTAGTCGCAGAACAATCGGACCTGACCCCGGGAGTATTTGTGGTGGACTTGGATAGCAGCGCCTATTTGGATATCAACGGCACCATGCGGTTTTCGGCGGCGAGTACGATTAAGACGCCGATTTTGATTGCATTTTTCCAAGATATCGATGCCGGGAAAATTAGCCTCGACGAAACCCTGACGATGAAAGCGGAACATGTGGCTTCTGGATCTGGGGATATGCAGTACAGCGAACCGGGGACGCAGTACAGCGCCCTGGAAACGGCAATTAAAATGATTGCGATTAGTGACAATACCGCCACGAATATGCTCATCGAACGCCTGGGCGGTGCCGCTGCACTCAATCGGCGGTTTTTGTCCTGGGGGCTAACCGCCACCCAAATTTCCAATCCCCTCCCGGATCTGGAGGGTACCAATACCACCAGTCCGCGAGATTTGGTGCAGTTGATGGCAATGGTGGAGAAAGGAAAATTGGTGTCCCTGCGGAGTCGCGATCGCTTGTTGGGGATTATGGAATCCACGGTGAATGACGCTTTACTGCCCCAAGGACTCGATGCAGAAGCCACGATCGCCCACAAAACCGGCGATATTGGGTCCACGATCGCCGATGCGGGGTTAGTGGATATGCCCAATGGCAAGCGCTATTTAATCGCTATGTTGGTGCAGCGCCCCCACAATGACCCGAATGCAGAAGAGTTAATTCGGCAAGTGTCTGGGAAGGTGTATCAATCGTTAAGCGCAGAAGCGGTTTCCTCTCAGTTGCCTTAAGATCGAAACGCCGGGGACTTAAACTCCCCGGCGGCTGTTGCTCAAACTCCCACCCGATCGCCTTCCGGTTGTGCCATGCGATCGAGGGTTTTCCACACTTCTTGCATTAACCCATCGAGACCTTCTCCGGTGACGGCGGAAATGCGAAACAGGGGGGCGGGATTAAGCTGGTTTAAGTGAGAGGCGAGAGCTTCCACTTCAGCCGGGGAGCGATCGCAGGCATCCATTTTATTAAACGCGAGAATTTGCGGTCGTTGCGCCAAACCGCGTCCATACGCCTCCAACTCCTCCTGAATCATCTGATAATCCGAAATTGGGTCTGGGGCGGTGATGTCGATTAAGTGCAGCAGCACTCTAGTGCGCTCGATATGGCGTAAAAACTCGTGACCGAGACCCGCGCCGTGATGAGCGCCCTCGATCAACCCCGGAATATCTGCAAACACCGTGCCATCCCCGGTGGGGTTTCTCACCACACCTAAGTTAGGAACTAAAGTGGTGAAGGGATAGTCCGCGATTTTGGGTCGGGCGGCGGACAATGCGGCAATTAGGGTAGATTTGCCGGCGTTGGGTTTGCCGAGAATGCCCACCTCAGCCAGCAGTTTGAGTTCCAAGCGCAAAACTCGCCGCTCCCCTTCCAATCCGGGTAAGGCGTACTCTGGAGCGCGGTTGCTGTTGCTGAGGAAGTGTTTGTTCCCCAAACCGCCTTTCCCGCCTTTCGCCACCACTAACGTTTGCTCGGGTGCGATCAGGTCGCCGATAACCTCCGCCGTGGTGGCGTCATAAACCACGGTCCCCACCGGCACCTCCAGGATGCGATCGCTGCCATTCGCGCCCGTGCGATTGTTCGGACCGCCCCGGAAGCCATGTTCCGCCCTTATCTTGCGGTTGTATTTAAAATCCAGTAAGGTTTGCAGGTGTTCCACCGCCTGGAAAATCACGGATCCCCCGCGACCGCCATTACCCCCCGCCGGACCTCCAGCGGGCACGTATTTTTCCCGCCGGAAAGCCACAATTCCGTCACCCCCCTTACCGCCTTCGACTTCAATTTCAGCGCGATCGATAAATTGCATAGTTGTGTTTTACCTGTTGCTAATAGATAATTTTAAGCCGAAAAGGCGGCTGGCTGCCCGGTGCGGATCCCGAACCGGAAACGGAGTGGGGGTAGGGGAATCGAGATTAACAATAGGGGGTGACATCTTCACCGCAATCATCCGCCAAATAAGATAAAGCCCGGAAGCGCAGACCCACCAATTGCTCGTAGAGCGGGTTGAGGTGACAAAGGGGCGGAACATGGACCACCTTATGACCGAACAATTTGATATCGCGCTCGAAGGGGCACTGCGGCGGAATCATTTTGCACAAAAATCGAGCCAGTCTCGGATCGTGGATATCGAGATCGTCGAGCCAATGGCGCACCGGCGAGAGAACATCGATCTGATGCTTGTGGGCTTGGTGAGGGTCGATCGCCGCTCCCTCTCCCGCCACCGCCACCGCCTGGGGATCCACGCCATCCCCCGGTTGACCATCCCAGAGGGTATGGCGCAGGGCGTCTAGCACGTCGATATTGAGTCCTAACGCATCGCAAAAGTCGTGGATCTTGTCCGCTTCCGAGGCCGAATATACCCCATCCGCCACCGCCACCATCACCGCAGTTCGCAAGAAATTCTCGCCGATGAGTTCATCGGTGCCTAAAACCTCAGCCAAGGCTTGCGGTTCGATTTGTTCTAGAGACCCTAGATCTAAGGAGGGCGCTAACTCTTCTTGGGTAAGTTCTGCAATTAAATCTTTTTCTTCTCGATCGAAGTGTCCATCAGCCCAAGCAATCGTCAGCAGACCTCTCAGCCACACAGAAATCTGGTCGCTTGTTAAGGGAGATTTAACAACACCAGTCATAAAAATTAAACCTATTGAGTGGATGTGCTCAACTTTATGGTAACGCTTGCATCCGGTCTCGTGGTTGTCACAGCAGGCACAAAATCGGCATCGAAAGACCGGGGAAAAGGAGGCGTTTCCCCTTTGGCTTGAGGTGACATGAAAAAGGCTAGAAAATTAGAAGAGCGGATATCCCGCGTGGGTATCCGCTAAAAGAAAGGCGAAGCGCAGTGGCGTTAGCTGCTACCGGTAAATGCCACTTCAGGAAATTTATCCTGAGCCTTAGACATGGGAAGCTTTCTGCCTTCTTCTTGCCAATAGTTAATGACTTCAGTGGCTTTGTTGAGCAACTCAATGCGCTCACTCTCGGAAATCCAATGCTTCGCTTCCATTTCATCCTTCAGTTGTTCCCAGGCATCGTTCCGAGGCCAGAAGAAGTATTGAGTCAAAGGGCTGGTGCCTTTGCCTACAACTTGGTCAACCGCGATCGCAACGTTATCCTCTAACCAGAGAACTTTTAAAATGAACTTTGACAATCACACCTCCAGAAATCAGTATGGACCGATTCTCATCTAAGTACAGCACTTTATTGTAACGCAGAACTGGCCCAGATTACCAGAGCAATGCAAAATAATTTCGACTTTGGGGTAAATTGGGAGGGAGCGAGTCAGGAGCGGCGATCGCAGTGCCAGCCGTTCTCGGGATTGCCCCACAGGCTTTACCCCCTCGCGGACGGACAATTGTAGCCGAAGTGGCACGGGATGCAAAGAACATGGTCAAAACAGCCAAGGCGATCGCGGTGTTTGATATTGATGGAGTCGTGCGGGATGTGAGTGGATCCTACCGCAGGGCGATCGCCGATACCGTAGAGCAGTTTAGCGATCGCGCCTATCGACCCTCATCTGCAGACATCGACGCCCTGAAATCCGAAGGCATCTGGAACAACGACTGGGAAGCCTCGCGAGAATTAGTGTATCGCTACTTCGAGACCCAGGGCAAACCGCGATCGCAACTCAACCTCGACTACGATCGCCTCGTCGCCTTTTTTCAATCGCGCTATCGCGGCCCAGACCCCAATACCATGACTGGCTACATTTGTCAAGAGCCATTACTCATGCAACCCGCCTATCTGGAAAATTTAACCCGCGCCGGGATACCCTGGGGCTTTTTCAGTGGTGCCATGCGCGCCGAAGCCGCCTATGTCCTAGAAGGGGGATTGGGCATCCGCGAACCGGTGGTGGTGGCGATGGAAGATGCCCCCGGAAAACCCGACCCCACCGGCTTGCTCGCCACCGTGGCCCTGCTAGAAACCCGCAATGGGTGTCCCCCAGAAATCCCGGTGGTTTACATCGGCGATACCGTGGCGGATTTGTACACCGTGGAGAAAGCCAAACAACAGCAGCCCTCCCGCACCTGGATCGGCGTCGGCGTATTGCCCCCCCACGTGGGAGAAACCCCCGCCCGTCGCGACGCCTACAGCAACACCCTCAAACAAGCCGGCGCGGCTGTGGTTTTGGGCAACGTGCAAGAACTCACCCCTGCTTTAATTCAAGAATTGATAACGCCCTAGGGGGAATAGAGAATAGAGAATAGAGAATAGAGAATAGAGAATAGAGAATAGAGAATGAGAGATGATATCACTCGATGTTGAGAAAGCGATCCAAAGCGGAGACCATTGCGGGGGGCCAGCGGCGGACTTGCGCCACCCACTCGATATCTTTGTAGCGCGGATCCAGGCCAACCGCCGAAACCCAGTTACTTTCCGCTTCGCCGCGTCTTCCTTTCTCCCATAGTGCCGCCGTCAGCGCCGCCCGGACATCGGCAAACTTGGGATATTTTCGCAATAAAGAACGCATGGTGCGAATCGAGGCATCGGTTTCGCCCAGTTGATACAGAGCCAGGGCGTAGTTCGCGCGAGCAAACGAATATTGCGGGGCGAGTTCGGTTGCTTTTTGGTAGTCAGCGAGGGCAGCTTCCCATTGTTGCAAGCCAGCTTTAGCATTGCCTCGGTTGTTATAGGCGGCGGCATCCTCCGGGTCGATTTCCAAAACCTGGTTATAGTCGGCGATCGCCTCCTCCCAGCGTTCCAAGCGTTCCAGAGCCGTACCGCGATTGAGATAGGGATCCGGGGCATAGGGAGCCAATTCGATCGCTTTATTATAGTCGGCGATCGCCTCAGAAATCTTGTTTTGGCTGACTTTCACATTTCCCAGATTGCTCCAAATTGCCGGATTTTCTGGCAGTTTCTCAATCATTTCCGTCAAATACGCTTCTGCCTGGTCATAGGAGCCGGCATTGGTCGCACTGAAGGCACGGCGCGAGAGGTCCTCCAGGTGGGACAACTCCTCCGCCGTCAGCTCCTGGCCCGTTTTGGCAGCCGCCACGGCGTCAGCAGGAGCCACCGGTGCCAGCCACAGGGCGAGGCTGACAAAACAGAGGCACGCTACAGTCAGGAGTCTGCGAAAGGTCAACGGTTCAGAAGTTCTGTGCAATTGAAAATCGTCCTCAATCGGGGGTGAACGGTCATTCCCTGGGATAGGGTGTGGGAAAATCTATTTTAACGTGGATTGCGTAAGCCCCTGAAGGTTAATTCCTTGCTTAAAAGCGTAATGATAACTGTTCCGGCGGGGAAGAGTAACCCAAGTGCTGCCAAGCGGCGGTGGTGGCGACGCGACCGCGCGGGGTGCGATTCAAATAGCCAATTTGCAATAGATAAGGTTCGTAAACTTCTTCGATAGTTTGAGAATCTTCCCCCGTCGCGGCGGCGATCGTCTCCAAGCCCACCGGGCCGCCATTAAAATTTTCAATCATCACGCTGAGCAAACGGCGGTCGGTCCAATCCAAGCCGCAAGGATCCACGTTAAACAATTCTAGAGCATCCCTAGCCACCGCAGCGGTAATTTCGCCACATTCTTTCACTTGGGCATAGTCGCGCACCCGTTTGAGCAGTCGGTTAGCGATTCGGGGGGTTGCGCGAGACCGACGGGCAATTTCCGCCGCGCCATCGTCAGACACCTGAGTTTTCAGGATTTGCGCCGATCGCCGGACAATTTCGCACAGTTCCTCCACCTCGTAAAAGCGCAACCGTTGAATCAAACCAAAGCGATCGCGCAAGGGGGAACTCAGATGTCCGATGCGGGTGGTTGCGCCCACCAAGGTAAATCGCTGCAGGGGAATGCTGCGGGTGCGGGCACTAGATCCTTTGCCGATCGTAATATCAACCCGGTAATCCTCCATCGCCGGATAAAGAATCTCCTCCGTCATCCGACTCAGGCGATGGATTTCGTCAATGAACAAAACATCCCCCGGTTGCAGATTTACCAGCAACCCCACGATATCGCGCGGACGTTCCAACGCCGGGGCGGAAGTAATCTTGCACCCCACCTGCATCTCGGCGGCTAAAATCAGCGCCATCGTGGTTTTGCCCAGTCCCGGCGGCCCATAGAGCAATAAATGATCCAGGGCTTCCTGGCGGGATTGAGCCGCTTTAATCGCGATATCGAGCAGCTCTTTCAGGTCTTTTTGCCCGATGTAGTCCGCCAGTCGCTGCGGTCGGATGGAGTCTTCTTGTTGCGGGTCAAGTTGTTCTGCAGGGGTTTGGGAAGCCGCCAGTACCGAGGGTTCCGAGGTGCGATACGCGGCGCTTTTCTCCGCCGCTTTGCGCGATCGCTTCGGTTCCTCCGGCTGTTGGTGGGAGGAGATAATTGCCATGAGTCCCTATCTCGAAGTTGCGTTTCCTACAATCCTAGCCGCTTTTTCGGCGCAAAACATTGCTACAGTTTTGGGGGGTGGGGGGCGATCGCGGGTGCAGCGGGAATGGTGGGGAACCGGAGGTGGGGGGTCTCGGCGATAAACGGCGCAATATTGTACCATGTTTTAAATGCTGTTTGTGGGGGTTGAGTGATGAAAAACGCGATTGAGGTTCCGGAGGGAGTGAGTTTTCAAGAGGCGATCGCCCTGACCCAATCGTTTCTGTCGCAACTGGCATCCGGTCAGATTTCCCCGAAGGAGACAGAAGCGTTTGTGGCCACATTGGTGGGGAGCAAAGATGGAGTGCGGGGCTTTTTCGTGGCCTATCTCACCGACGATCGCCCGTTCGCCGACAATCCGACCCGCGAGGTAGTGCAGGGGTTGCGCTCAACTCCGGAAACCATCGGCGAGGTGTTGGTGAAAAATGTAGCCATGTCAGCGGCGATGGTGGTGCATCACCGCCGCGAGGACAACGAGGAAATGGCTAAACAATCCGAACGAGTGCGCGATCGCAGCATTGGGTTAATTCGCCATTTGAACTTGCCTCAGTTGCGAGAAATCGCCGTCTCCTTGCGAGACAGTACCCGGGGGGAAGGCGGGGAATACGAGACATTTCTCCAGCGCTGGGGCTACGATGGAGAACAACGTCAAGCAATGGCGATCGCCTTATCCGCCGCGATCGACGCGCCCCACAAATCGCCCTCGCCGGATTATGATTGATAAAACGTAAAGACAACTTTACTTTAAACCGCCGTTCATTCAGGGGATGCAATTCTACCATCGTGACCATCGGAACTTTACGGATAAATTACCCTTCACCGGGTCAAATAAGTGACCGCCTTGAAGGATTTTATTTCATTCAAGACGGAATATTCTAGCCGCAGAATTATTGTCTCTGCGGAATTTTATGTGTGTGTGTGTGTAGGTAGTGGACGAGGACGTGAAAATTGGTCAGATCCATAAAAGGAGCCTTTTGCAAGGCCAATCGAGTTCATGCAGCGGCGATGGACAACGAGCAATGGTTGGTCAAACTCAACCTGCTCAAAATATTAGTTCAAAGAGACTTAGAAGCGCGGTATAAAGGGTCGATTATCGGCAACTTATGGCCATTGCTCAATCAGCTTTCCCAACTGCTGATTTACACCTATGTGTTTTCGATTATTTTAAAAGTGAAGCTGCCCGCCAGCGGATTGCCGGAAAATAACTTTAGCTTTGGGCTGTGGCTGTTTGCCGGATTATTGCCGTGGATTGCCTTTACCAACGGATTTATCCAAGCGGCAAACTCCGTGGTGGGGCAGCCGAATTTAGTGAAAAAAGTGGTATTTCCCCTCACCTTGCTGCCCTTAGTGCCGGTACTTTCCTCCTTCATCGAGAGTACCTTTGGCTTGATGGCAGCGATCGTGTTATTGGCGATTTCTTCCGATACGTTACACCCCACCTTATTGCTGTTGCCATGCGTGTGGGTGACGCAGCTTTTGTTAACTGCCGGATTTGGGTATTTAGTGGCGGGATTTACCGTATTTTTGCGCGACATTCCCCAAACCCAGTCCGTGGTATTGAACTTGTGGTTTTATTTAACGCCGATTTGCTATCCGGCGACGGTGATTCCGGAACAGTGGCGAGAATGGGTGTTTTGGTGCAATCCTTTAGCCGCGATCGCCGAAGTTTACCGCGATTTGCTATTAGTCGGAGAACTGCGGCACCTAGGAGAATGGGCAGTTGCCACGGCCATTTCTGCGGTAATTTTCTCTCTCGGGATTTGGTCGTACCGCAAACTCCGTCCAGCCTTTGCTGACGTCATTTAATCCTGCTGCTCCCACACACCTTTGTCAATTCTTCGCCGTTTTTACAGCAGCAATCTAATGGGTGAAATTGCAATTTCGCTAAACAATGTCTCCAAATGCTTTAAGCGCTATCGTCATCCGGTCGATCGCTTAAAAGAAATTCTCCTCCCCGGAAAAGTCAGAGCCGATGAATTCTGGGCATTGAGCCACATCAACCTCGAGCTTCCCAAAGGCAAAACCCTGGGAATTGTCGGGCGCAACGGGTCTGGAAAAAGTACCCTGTTGCAAATCATTGTCGGCACCCTCGCCCCCACCGAAGGGCAAGTGAATGTCAAAGGCAGAATTTCCGCCTTGTTAGAACTCGGAAGTGGCTTTAATCCGGAATTTACCGGACGCCAAAACGTCTTTTTCAACGGTCAGTTACTCGGGTTAAGCCAAAGCGAAATCGAAGACAAATTCGATGAAATTGTCGCCTTTGCCGATATCGGCGATTTTCTCGACCAACCGGTGAAAACCTATTCTAGCGGGATGTTCGTGCGGTTAGCCTTTGCCGTGGCCACCAGCGTGGATCCCGATATTCTCGTGGTGGATGAAGCGCTTTCCGTGGGGGATGAAGCCTTCCAGCGCAAGTGTTTTGCCCGCATCGAAACCATTCAAGAACGCGGCGGCACCATCTTATTTGTTTCCCACGCCGCCGCAATGGTGGTGGAATTATGCGACTCGGCAATTTTAATGCACGATGGGGAATTACTCCTCTATCATACCCCGAAAACCGTGGTAGATAAATATCAAAAATTGATTTATGCTCCCCCAGGAAAAGTCGAGAAACTCTGCGAAAATATTCGTCAGCTCAATCGGGATAAAGGGCAAGAATCCGTGGCAACAGAACTGGCGAAACTGAGCGCCAATTCCAGCGTCCCCCCAGCAGCAAAATGGCCCGGCGTGGAACAAGCGGCTCGCGCTTTTTTCGATGAAGATTTGCAGCCGAAAAATACCATTCATTACGAATCGCGCGGCGCAGAAATTATCGACCCGCATATTCTTACCTTGGGGGATAAAAAAGTCAATTATTTGGTAGGACGACACGAATATGTCTATACCTACACGGTGGAGTTTTTCGAGTCTGCCACTCAAGTACGCTTTGGCATGTTAATCAAGACCATTAGCGGTTTAGACCTAGGCGGCGCATCCTATCCCTTTTCCGAAAAACCGATGCAGCGGGTTGAAGCGGGGAGGAAAGTGGTGGTTAAATTTAGGTTTAAATGTTTGCTAAATCCGGGCGTGTACTTTTTAAATGCCGGGGTTTCGGGTATTGTAAATGGAGATTTCACCTATATGGCCCGCTGTATCGACGTGGCCATGTTTAAAGTGCAACAGGAAGGCAACTTATCCGCTACTGGAACCGTAGACTTACTGGTAAAACCCAGTGTCGCCCTGGTGGAAAGCGAAGCTGACCCGAAACCGAAACAAATCGAGTTGATTTAAGGCGAAATCCCACCGTTAACCCCCATTCACTCACTGACAACGTCCACTATGTCCCTGCCTCTGATTGTAACCGGAATGCACCGTTCGGGAACTTCCCTAACGGCGTCATTGATTCAAGCGATTGGTGTTGATTTCGGGGAAAACCTCTTGCCCGGAGATTGTTTTAATGCGAAAGGTTACTTCGAGGATGTGGATTTTCTCGAATTTCAGCGATCGCGCTTGCAAGAAAGTTGTCCTCCCGGGGATCCAGGATGGCCCGACTGGGGGTGGACCGAAAGCGAAACCCTCGATCGCGATCGATTTAATTCCCATATCCACACCGCCAAAGCGATTGTTTCTCAACGCGATCGCGCCAGCATTTGGGGATGGAAAGACCCCCGCACCTCCCTGATGCTGGATTTTTGGCATCACTTGCTTCCCGAGGCGCGATATGTCTTCGTCTATCGTCTCCCGTGGGATGTGGTAGACTCTATCATCCGCCTGAATAGCACCATTTTCTCCCAACGCCCGGACTATGCTATCCGAAGTTGGGCGTACTACAATCGTCAGATTTTAGCCTTTTATCGCCAATATCCAGAACGCTGCCTTTTATTGAACGTAAATTCGGTTTTGCAACAGCCTAATCGACTGGTGGAACTGTTAAAAACAAAGCTGGGTTTACCCCTTTCCGAAAACGTTAATCCCGCGCACTTGCAAGAAATCTACGACCCGCATTTGTTTAAGCAGTTAGAGGACAATCATCCCTTAGTGCAGTTTTTGCAAAATCCCGCATTTCCCTATCTTTCTTTGCTCCAACAATTAGATAGCATCGCCGACATTCCGAGTCAATTCTCTGCATCGCCGCAGCCAAATTCCGCGCCACCCCTCGAACTGTTTCCCCTGATGCTGCATCATCGCGCCTTACAAGCTCACAGTCAGCTCGAAAGTCTCTCCCAATTGCAACAAGACAAACGCGCCCTACAAGCCCAAAACCAGCAGTTAACCGCAGAAATTAACAACATCAAAAGCTCGAAACTGGGGAAAGTGCAGCAAACCTGGGTCAAAATAAAAGGATGGCTGATTCGTCAGGGATTATCCCGCTTACTCGGTAAAACGACAGATGCGCGATCGCAGTTCGTACCGCCGACGGGCGATCGGGTGAATCTACGCTAAAACAGGAGAATTATAGATGTCTGAAGTGAAGGATGTGGCGGTATCAGTGGTTATCCCCTGTTACAATCAGGGGCAATTTATTTTAGAGGCGATCGCCAGCGTGGAAAGCTGTCAAGATGACTGCTACGAAATCGTTATCGTCAACGATGGTTCCACCGACCCCGCCACGGTGAAGGTTTTAACCTACTTAAAAGAAAAAGGGTATCGCGTCATCGACCAGAACAACCAAGGACTCGCCGCCGCGCGCAACCGGGGCATTAAAGAGGCAAAAGGTCGCTATATTTTGCCCCTAGATGCCGATAATAAAATTTCCCCCAATTACATCACCAAAGGCAGAGAAATTTTAGAGGAAATGCCAGAAGTGGGAGTGGTGTATGGCGATAGCGAATTGTTTGGCGAAAAAACGGGAGTTTTAGAAATTCCGGAATTTGACATCAATCGCATTCTGGCGGGGAATTATATTGACGCTTGTGCCCTGTTTCGCAAAACCGTTTGGGTGGATTGTGGCGGGTATGATTCCCACATTCCTCAGCAACTTGGCTATGAAGATTGGGATTTTTGGCTGGGGGCTGCCGCAAAAGGGTGGAGATTTTATCACATTCCCGAGGTATTATTTCACTATCGGTTTCGCTGGGACTCGATGGTAAGTGGTTGCAATCAACCGGAAAATCGCCAAGAATTATTTCGCTATATTTGCAGCAAACATATTGGGTTGTATGCCACGAATTTCGCCCATATTTTAGCGCAAAAAGAAAGCGAGCGATTGCAGGAGGAGAAAAACTGTCGAAAGCTGGAAAAGCAGCAGGAAAAACTCGAAATTGAATTAGAGATTGCCCGATCGCACCTGCGCGAAACCGAGGCGCAACTGCAGGCGCGGATAGCGCAAGTGGAAGACTGCGAGGTACAGATTGAGGAGTTAAAACAACCGCAAACGGAAGGGGAAGAGTATGAAGAGCAACTAGAAGAATCGCAACACCAAGTGCAACAGTTGCAAACCGAAATCGAGCAACTGCATTTGCAAATCGCGCAAAATCAAGCGGATTTGCAAGCGCAAGAAGCCAACGTTAAAGCCCGACTCGAAGACCAAGAACGGGAACATTTAGCCCAGCAAGACAATCGCGAACAAAATTTCCAGCAAACCTTACAGGAAACTTTACAAAAAACGCAGAACGAGTGGCAAACAAAACTGGAAGAACAAGCGCGATCGGCACAAAACCAACTGCAGGAAACCGGCGATCGCTTTGAGCGATCGATAGCTCAATTGCAAGCGCAACTCCAGCAGGCGAAAGCGGAACTCGACGCCGCCCACATGACCATCGCCGCCATGCACAGCAGTAAATTTTGGAAATTGCGGACGCAGTGGTTTAAGCTAAAAAAAGCCTTCGGATTGACGAAGGAACAAGTCTAACCCTGTGCCATAGTTTTCCACCGCGCGCGCCGCATTGCACCGCACCAACCCAATTAGTTAGCGTGACCCAAATTCCCAGCGACTTGATAGGTTAAACCGCGAATGCTAAACAATCCTCTGTCTCGCACTCGAGAGCAACTGTCTCGCATCCAACGCTTATCCAAGCGTTCTTACGAAATCGTCACCAACAAAGGCGTGCGGTATGCACTGTCTCGACTGTTCCGGAAACTGTATTTCAAGCTCGATGAAACCCCCTTACCCAGTCAAGGGGCACCGGAAGTGGTTCATCCCTTCCAGGAGTATCATTATTGGTTGAGTCAGAACTCTGCCAGATCGGTTGATTTGCGTCAAAAAAGAGCAACGGTGCCGATTTTTTCCCATAAACCGGTGATTAGCATATTGATGCCGGTTTATAACCCGCCGGAAGCCTATTTGCGAATAGCGATCGAGTCCGTTTTCGATAGCGTTTATCCCTACTGGGAATTATGCATTGCCGATGACGCTTCCACGGCGGAGTATGTCAAACCTTTGTTAAAAGAGTATGCCGAAAAAGATACGCGCGTGAAAGTGGTATTTCGCGAGCAAAACGGTCATATTTCTGCCGCATCGAATTCCGCTTTAGAATTGGCAACCGGAGAATTTGTGGCGTTGCTGGATCACGATGATTGCCTCAACGCCGATGCGTTGTATGAAATGGCGCTGATGCTGAATTTGCATCCCGATGCGGATATGATTTATTCCGATGAAGATAAAATTGACGAGAGCAATACCCTGAGGGATCCGTTTTTTAAGCCCGATTGGTGTCCCGACTCATTTCTCTCGCGGATGTACACCTGCCATTTGGGAATTTATCGGCGATCGCTCGTCAATGACATCGGCGGATTTCGCATCGGATATGAAGGGTCGCAAGACTACGATTTAGTGTTGCGACTCACGGAAAAAACCGATCGCATTTACCACATTCCCAAAGTATTGTATCACTGGCGCATCCACCCGCAATCCACCGCCAGCGAATTAGAAAGCAAAAACTACGCCACCGATGCAGCGTATCGCGCCCTTTGCGATGCCCTAGAACGACGCGGCGAACCGGGAAAAGTCACCCCCACGGAGGGCGGACATTGGATTATTCGCTACCAGATCCGCGACTATCGCCGGGTGACGGTGATTATTCCCACGAAAAATTTAGGTCGCATTCTCAATACCTGCCTGACTTCGATTTTTGAAAAAACCACCTATCCCAACTATGAAGTGTTGCTAATCGATAATGGGAGTACCGAACCGGAAACGTTAGAAATTATTGACAAGTGGAAAACGAAAGAACCCGATCGCTTTCGCTGCGAACGGTACGAGGTGCCGTTTAATTTCTCGAAAATTAATAACTATGCAGCGAGCAAAGCCAGCGGGGATTATCTGCTGTTTTTGAATAACGATACGGAAGTGGTTAATCCCGACTGGATGACCGCAATGGTGGAACAAGTGCAACGACCGGCGATCGGGGCCGTGGGCGGTTTATTGCTTTATCCCGACGATACGGTACAACATGCGGGGGTTGTGATTGGTTTGGGCGGGGTTGCCGGTCACAGTCACAAGCATTTTCCCGCCCATGTTCCGGGGTATTACTATCAGTTGAAAACCACAAACAATTATTCTGCCGTGACCGCCGCTTGTTTGATGTGTCGCCGCGAAGTGTTTGAAGAAGTGGGCGGATTGGAGGAAGAAAATCTGGCGATCGCGTTTAATGATGTGGATTTATGCCTGAAAATGGTGGCGAAAGGCTATCGCAATATTTACTTACCCCATGTGGTGTTATATCACTACGAATCGAAAAGTCGCGGATTTGAAGATACGCCGGAAAAAATTGCCCGATTTGCCAAAGAAATCGAGTACATGCGGGAGAAATGGAAGGAGATTATCGATCGCGACCCTTGTTATAGTCCTAATTTGACCAAAGACAGAGAGGACTATAGCATTAACATATAGGTAAACCGCCATGCTGAAAAACATGCTGAAAAAACTCAATCCCTTCCTTAACGGGAAGGTGATTCAAGCCAAACGGGCGATATGGTGTCAGGGTAGCATAGAATCGCGATCGCCATTGCACCAAACACTGGCCAACTGCTACATCAAGGGGAATGGCATCGAAATTGGGGCGTTGCATTCCCCTTTAGAAGTGCCGCCAGAGGTTACGGTGCGGTACCTGGATCGAATGACGGTGGAAGAATTGCGGCAGCAATATCCAGAATTGGAGCGAATGGATTTCGTTCCTGTGGATATCATTGAGGATGGTGAAACCCTGGTTTCAATTCCCGATGAATCGGTTGATTTTGTGATTGCCAGACACACTATCGAACACTATGAAAATCCCATCGGTAGCTTGAAAAGTTTATTGCGGGTTTTGAGAAAGGATGGAATTTTGTACTTAGCCGTTCCGGATAAACGTTACACCTTTGACCGCGATCGCCCAGTCACTTCGTTAGAACACATCATCCGCGATTACACCGATGGCCCAGAGTGGTCCAGATATTCTCATTTTGAGGAATACGTGCGCTTGGTGGATAAAGTCCCGGAACAAAACCTCTGCGGTCATGTGCAATCTTTAATGGATATGAATTATAGCATTCATTTTCACGTGTGGACGCCCACTGCTTTTTTAGAACTGCTGTTCTATTGTCGCCAACAACTAAACTTCCCTTTAGAAATCGAATTGTTTCAAAGAAATGACACAGAATTTATCGTGATTGTCAAAAAAACGGCCAAGGATTGAGGCCAATTATTTCGGGAACTCTCCGAGGACAAGCGAACTTTTTTCAGGGTTAAAGAATTGCTGTTTGGGTGAAAATACGGAGAAGTCTCAAATGTGAACCCCCCGGTGGCATTGCCTTGGGGGGTTCTGAGATGGGAATTTAATCCTATTTCGGTATGGGAAAATACAGATTCTTGTCACATTTGGGCTACAGGTGCGATCGCCCTTGTTAGAAACCCACGCAATAAGCTAAAGTAAATCAACTTTTGCAACGTCAAAATTCCTGGTGGTGTGATGGATCCAATTTATATTTTAGGCGGGGGTCCTGCAGGACTCGCCGCCGCCTATACCTTAAGCAAACTCGGTCAACCCGTGGTGGTTGTCGAACGAGATTCCCAAGTAGGAGGATTAGCAAAAAGCTTTGAACGAGAAGGGTTTATTCTCGACTTTGGCCCCCACCGCTTCTACACCAAACTCGCCCCGGTGCTCAAACTCTGGGATGAAGTGCTCGGGTCCGAACAAGTCACCGTCAATCGCCTCACCCGAATTTATTACGGCAATAAATATTTTAGCTATCCGCTCAAAGCGCGCGAAGTGCTGCTTACCCTAGGCATTGGAGAAAATCTGCGGATTCTTTTATCTTATCTGTGGGCGCGGATTTATCCCAACAAAAACCCGGAAAACTTTGCCGAATGGGTGACAGCAAAATTCGGACGGCGACTGTTTGAAATGTTCTTTCAAGGATATACGGAAAAACTCTGGGGAATTCCTTGCGAAGAGATTAGTGCCGATTGGGCGGCGCAGCGGATTAAAGGATTATCTCTCTCGAAAGCGATTCGCAATGCCATTTTAGGCAACGATGGCAAAGTCAAAAACATGATCGATCGCTTTCAGTACCCCAAGTATGGTTCCGGGCAGCTTTATGACAAAATCGCCGACCATCTACAGCAAAACAACCAAACCCTGCTGCTGAATACCGAAGTCACTCAAATTCATCACACCCAGGGCAAAGTTACCCAAATTACCTTAAAAAATCGCCAAACCGGAGAAAAAGAAACCGTCAACTGTGGCGGCGTGATTTCCTCTATTCCAATTACCGTTTTTCTCCAGCAACTTCAAAGTCCGCCCAGCGATCGCATCTTAAACCACGCCAAATCCCTGAAATTTCGCAACACCATTCTCGTTTACTTAATCGTCGAAAGCGGCAATTTATTTCCCGATAACTGGCTTTACATTCACGAACCGCGTGTAGACCTCGGACGAGTCACCAACTTTGCCAACTGGTCTTCCCACATGCTGCCAAACAGCCACCAAACCCCCTTATGCTGCGAATATTGGTGCAATTTCGACGAACCGCTTTGGCAACAAGATGAAGCGGAACTCCTGGAAAAAGCCGAACGAGAATTGCGAACCATTGGTCTGCTGCATAACGAGAAAGTCTCCGGCGGATTTGTGGTGCGACTTCCGCGCACCTATCCCATCTATGCGGGCAACTACAAAATCGCCCTCGCCGAAATTCAAGAGTATCTGCAGTCCTTTAAAAACTTGCAGCTAGTGGGTCGCTATGGTGCGTTTAAATACAACAACCAAGACCACAGTTTGTTGATGGGAATTTTAGCGGCAGAAAATGCAGTTACGCCCGGAAAACACGATTTGTGGTCGGTGAATAGCGATAGCGAATATGTAGAAGAAGCGAGTGCCGAGGCGAAAACCACCGCCGCCGAAATCACCGACGTCTCCCGTCGCCGCCAAGTGGTACAAGTGATGCAACAATTTGTCCGCTATCTGTTTACAGGTGGCGCAGCAACGGTGGTAGATGTGATGGTTTTTGCCATTTTAACGCAATCGGGGTTGTGGTACGTTTCGGCGTTGTGTATCAGTTATTTCCTCGGCTTAAGCGCGAATTTCTGGCTCTCCCGTCGCTTTGTATTTGGCATTTATTGGAAAAATTGGTTCGTGCAGTATGCGGTGTTTGCCACCGTGGCGCTCAACAGTCTTTTGGCTAACCTGGGTCTGCTACAATTGCTGATCGATGAGGTGGGTTTGGAAGCAACCACCGCAAGGCTGATTAGTGCCGCTTGCGTTGCCCTTCTCAGTTTTACGGGTCATAAGTTATACTCTTTCTCGGCACTCAAAGAGGCCGAATTTCAGCGCGAAAATGGCATCAACAATGGATAAAGTGAAGTGGGTAATGGGCGACACCGTTCCATTACCCTTTTCTTCAGGGTTCGGAGGGGGATTGTTTTGAGGAACCCATTCTGGTAATCTAGTCAGATAGCATTGTTCATTACCGATCCGGCGAACGGCTATATCTGGTTTGGCAATATCAAACCAGTGAGGCTACGTCATTGCCGCAATTTGACGCTCGCCTGGATTTATTTTTTCCTATAATTTCTCTCTTAATCGTCATTTTATATCCGTATGTCAGACCCAAAGGATAACTCCACACCCAATGTAGCGGCGGTGTTTTGCATTGCCTTAATTTGTTGGCTGGTATTGGTGCCAGTGGTTAATCAAATTTACCTTCCGCTTGGCGAAAATGCCACGGGTGCAATTTCGGTGGCTACACTGGAGAATACCAGTCCTTACACGGATTACCTGAAGTATTTTATCCTGCTATTCGTGCCGCCTTTGGTGGGCGCGATCGCCCTGGTAATTAACCCCAAATGGGTGGATGGGTTTTTCGGAGTTTTACAAAAGGCGATCGCTCACCCATTCTTTTTAATTCCCGTCACCGCACTCCTCATTCTATCCTGGACGATTAACAAACATCTTTTTGGCTTGCAAGCACCATTGCTCGATTCCTTCCACGAAGGCGAGTTTCTGGGGTTTTTGCCCAATTTTACCGCCTTAGAAAATCCCTTTGCGAACACGGTGTTTGTGCATGGGTTTGGGTTGAATGTGTTCCCGAGTTTACTCGCTCATACCCTAGGATATTCCAATACCTTAATTGCTAAAACCCGGTTGTTTGTTATCGGATTGCGGATAGTTTCTACCTTGGGGTGGTTTTGGGTTTTATGGGAAATTACGCAGTGCGTTCGGTTTAAGAAACAATCTAACCTGCTATTTTTCCTGGGAGTTAGTCTGCTGTTTGCTTTTTTGGAAGGCATCTTTTTTTACGTGGATGAAACCCGCTCCTCATTTTTTGTTATTCAGTTTGCACTGATGTTGCGTTTTTTTAGAGTGGGGGATTATAAACCAATACAGGGTAAAGTATTACCGATTATCGTTGGGTTTTCTATTCCGCTAAGCTTTCTTTACGTATATGATAGAGCGATTTATTTTCTGGGGATTTATCTGAGCGCGGTTGTGTTAAGCTTTGGGTTGGAAAAGCGGGTGAGAAAGCGGTGGTTAGCTGGATCGGTTCTGGGAATTGGAACTGCCTTGATTTTACTCGCGATCCTGTTGGGTTTCCAGGGTCTAGGGGCGATAGGGTGGCAAATTCTCTACTGGGGTAAATATGGCCGTTATATCTCTTTTCGTCCCCTCCCTCCGTTGGAAATGACATTCGACTCCCAGTGGTTTTGGATGTCGATGTTGATTCAAACTTCAGTGCTGGTTTATCTGGCGATCGCGTTGAAAAAAACACAATTCCACCTGCGGTCGTTTATTCAGAAACACTTTCTCACCCTTTTGTTATTATCTGCTGCTTGCATCTACATGCGGAGTGCCCTCGATCGCAGCGATATCGGTCATGCAGGACACAGTGCCCTTGTCAGTTTTTTGCTGCTATTTTATCTGAGTTTACGCGGGGTGCGAAAGTATTTAGACGATACGGTGCAAATCCCCAATGAAACCCGGGGATTTATTCGGCTCAGTTTTGGGGTTATCATGCTCGTTTTGCTCGCATCAGAACCGAATTTTGCCCCGGAAAAAGCTTGGGAAAAAGTCGCCGTAACCTCTCAGGCGATCGCCACCGCAGATGAGAAAATCGTGCAACCGGATTACTTGGAAGCAGTGAATGCCCTCCAACCAGAAATTGACAAGCAGTCCTGCTTTTATACCCTAACCTCTGAGGGACTTTGGTACTCCCTGTTCGATAAACCCTCTTGCTCGAAATTTAGCTATACCTATTATTCCAAACCCACCAGCGCTCAAAAAATCGTGGTGCGCGAACTAAAACAGACTCAACCGGATATCATTTTATTGACCAATAACATGTGGTCGAATACCATTGATGGGATTCCTACCTCGGATTCGGTGTCCCAGATTTATCAATACATTCTGCAAGAATATCAGCCCTATCGGTTAGTCCAATCCCATTGGTTTTGGAAGCGGCGCGATCGCGACTATCGTTTGGCAACCAGTAACACCATTCAGGGGGTTTTAGATAATATACCCGAGACGGAAATCTGGAAAGGACAAACCATTGCTATTTCCGGATGGGCCATTTTGCCACAACAAAATAAACCGCCAGATGCCGTTTTTCTCAGCTACGGATCGGATAATAAATTGATTGCTGTAGACCCAGTGAATACCCCCAGACCCGATGTTGCCCTTGCCTTATCCAATCCAAATTACACAAACTCTGGATGGAAACTGCGAATTCCCACCACAGTTTTACCCTCGGGCAAGACGGTTTTGAAAGTTTGGGGTTATGATGCCCAAAGCCAAGAACTCATTCAAATCGGAGACGAGATTTCCTTGAATGTGTTACCCTATCCTTCCGTTCCCCAACGATCCAGAAACAAATGGATACGTTGACCTTCAAACCTAGCAAATCACCTGACCCCTTCATCTTCCCTTTCGACCAAATTTTCTGAATTGTCCCGGAATTGGGTCGCAACTGAAGTGGAGGGTGAGGGTTGGCGATCGCATCCAACAGAATTTCCCGCTGGTGGAAAACCAGCAACTGGCAACATCAAACTTCCCCAGAATATCTTCCCCTAAATTTTCTGCAAATATGGGGCAAAATAAGGTTTGGAATTATTAGCTCTATCTCTCATCCATGCCAGACTTTCTGATTATCGGCACCCAAAAAGGCGGGACGACTTCGCTTTATCACTACCTCACCCAACACCCGCAAATTATTCCCGCCGCGCAAAAAGAAATTCACTTTTTCGACCTCAACTTTCAGCGGGGACTTGACTGGTATAACGCGCAATTTCCCTCCGTGACTCCCGGGGAAACTCTCACCGGAGAAGCGAGTCCGTATTATCTCTTTCATCCCCTAACGCCGAAACGGGTCAAAGCGCTATTTCCCGAGATAAAACTCATCGTATTGTTGAGAAATCCAGTGACGCGAAGTTGGTCTCATTACAATCACGAAGTTCGCTTGGGGTTCGAGTCCCTGTCGTTTGCAGAAGCGATCGCTAGCGAACCGGCGCGACTGGCAGGAGAAGTGCAAAAAATGCTGGCTGACGAGAACTATTATAGCTACAATCATCAGCATTACACCTATTTGTCCCGGGGAATTTATCTCGAACAGCTCAAACGCTGGATGGAACTGTTCCCGCGCGATCGCTTCTTAATCCTTACCAGCGAGGACTTTTATCGTCACCCGGCGCAGACAGTGGCGCAAACCCTGGCATTTTTAGGATTGCCCCCAGCACAACTCGGCGACTATCCCCGATACAATGCAGGGGAGTACCGGGAGAACATCCCCGACGCAATGCGAAGACAGTTACAGGACTATTTTATGCCGCACAATCAGGCATTAACGGAACATTTGAAGATAAAATTTGACTGGTATTAGGGGAGAGAGGACTTCCGCGATCGCCGGAGTTGTAGGATGGGCATTATTGCCCACCGTACCTCTATATCGAGAGTCATTAGGGGTCAATTACGTAACTCTTAAAAGACGATAACCTCGCCTTCGGGTGGCAAGGTTATGCTCTCCACCCGAAAAAGAAGGTTTTGCCGTTCAGTATCTAGAGATCGACCCGATGGAAAATGCAAAAGAGGGAATTGATTATGAAGGCACCTGGGATGCTTATGCCACCGCATGGCATAATATTCATCCGGGACTCGAACACATTGGCGATGAGTGGATCGGTCAACGGGCGGGGGCGGCCCAATCCCTAGAGGAATATGAAGCCCTCATCAAAGAGCGGTTTATTCAGCCCTACCTGCGTCCAGAACATGTGGTGTTAGAAATTGGCGTGGGCGGGGGCAAAACCGGGGCGCTGTTGCTCGATCGCTGTAGGCAGCTTATTTGTGCCGATATTTCGAGTAAAATGCTAGAAGCAACCCAGTCGCGGTTGGGCAGCGATCGCGTCAGCTACGTCAAACTCGATGGTCTATCATTAAACCCCATCGAACCGGGATCCGCTGATGTCTGTTTCTGTTACGATACGATGGTGCATTTGGAACCGAGAGATATTTTTAATTACTTAACCCAAATTCCCGCGCTTTTGCGGGGCGATCGCCTCTGTATCTTTCACCATAGTAACGTCCTGAGTGACTTAGGATGGCAGAAATTTCTCGGGGAATGGCAGGTCAACTTAATGGGGAAAAGACATGGTTCCGCTTTCTCCGTAATGACCGATAATATTATGGAAAAATTCCTCAGTCATCTTAACTATCGGATCATCTTAAAAGATACCACCACCGTACCCCGCGATTGCGTCTGGGTCTGTCAAGCGCCAGAGTCTCTGCAAACCTAACACAGAAAACCTTCTGTTTTTGCCTGAATTTTTCCTGCTGATTTCATTTCTCATTTTGACTGGTTCTCCCCATGCGAATCCTAATCCTGCATCCCAATTTTCCCGCACAGTTTCGCCATGTTGCCACCGCGATCGCCAGCAATCCCAACAACCAAGTGGTATTTGGCACCAAAAACGAACGCCCGGAATGGGTCATTCCCGGCGTAAAAAAAGCCTTATTTAAACCTAGTCGCGACCCCAATCCAAACACCCATCATTATGTCCGACCCCTGGAAAGTGCGGTCCTCTCCGGACAAGCGGTGTTTCGGATGGCAGAACAGCTCAAATCGCAAGGATTCGTGCCGGATATCGTGTACGGGCACTCCGGGTGGGGACCGACGTTATTTGCCAAAGATATTTTTCCCAATGCCCCGTTATTGTGTTATTTTGAATGGTATTACCATGCTTACGGATCCGATGCCAATTTTGACCCGAAAGACCCGTTAACGATTGATGATGTGGCGAGAATTCGGGTGAAAAATTCGCCGATTTTGGTGGATTTAGCCTCCTGCGATTGGGGGATTTCTCCCACCTACTGGCAGCGATCGCAATTTCCCCCGGAATTCCAAAGCAAAATCTCGGTGATTCACGATGGCGTGGATGTAGACTACTTCAAACCCAACCCGGGGGCAAAATTAGTCTTGCCCGAATTAGATTTGTCTCATGTAAACGAACTCGTCACCTATGTGGCGCGTGGAATGGAACCCTATCGCGGATTTCCCGAATTTATCGAATCCCTCGCTTACATTCAGGAAAGACGCCCGAATTGTCACGTGGTTGTCGTCGGTTCCGATCGCGTTTGCTACGGCAAATCTTTACCCAGCGGGGAAACCTACAAAGAACACATGCTCAAAAAAGTCCCCCTAGATTTATCCCGGGTTCACTTTGTCGGCGCTTTACCCTACGGATTGTACTTAAAAGTCATTCAAGCATCCGACGTTCATGTGTATTTAACTCGTCCGTTTGTCTTATCCTGGTCGATGATAGAATCCATGTCCACCGGCTGTTTAGTCGTCGGTTCCGATACGCCACCGGTGCGCGAAGTAATTACCGACGGGGAAAATGGATTGCTTGCAGACTTTTTCTCCCCCAAACAAATCGCCGATCGCGTGGATGAAGTCTTGGATCATCCCACTCGCATGGCCGAAATTCGCAAAAAAGCTCGCGAAACCGTATTAGAGCGCTATGCGGCACAAAACCTCATCCACCGCCACTTACAACTCATTCAAGATGTAGCGACTGGCGTTCTCAACAGCAAGAGTTTCAAGGCATAATTCCAATAATTTTGACGGTGGGCAATGCCCACCTTACCACTACCCTTTAAAAATCAAAATAAATGTAGGGCAACCCTCCTTCCGGGGCAAACATCCACACCGCATATAAGGCGATCGGCACTAACGCAATTTTCAAGGGCCAATTGAGTTGCAATTTTAAGCCGCGATGAACCGCGTAACTCAATCCCATCGATATCCAAATCACCGCAATCAGCACCGCCAATTCCACCCGGGGCAACCCCATACTTTCTAAATACACTTTCTCGGCAAACTGCACGTCGCCGGTATGTTGCCAGAAATGTTCTAACACCCATTGAGCATCTTCCAGGTTGGGAAGGCGAAAGGGAATCCAGGCGAAAAACACCATTGTCTGGGTCAAAACCCATCCCGTTACCATACCGGGAATGGTTTTCCACCAGCGTTTTAAGCCTTCAAATTTCTTTGAAACCACATCGGTGATGCGGTGAATTGCCAAGGCGACACCATGCAAGATTCCCCACAGGATAAATCCCCAAGCTGCACCATGCCAAATTCCCGCCACTAACATCACAATAATTAAGTTGAGACAGGTTCGCGCCAACCCAACGCGCGACCCGCCCAAGGGAAAATACAGATAGTTTCGCAACCAATCTCCCAGAGAAATATGCCACCGCCGCCAAAAGTCGGCAATGCTGGTACTAAAATAGGGAAAATTGAAGTTTTGCGGCAGATTAAATCCCAACAGCATGGCACTCCCGCGCGCCATATCCACATACCCGCTAAAGTCGAGAAACAGTTGCAAGCCATAGGCAAGGGTTGCCAGCCACAAATCGCCGCTACCGGCGCGCTGCATGTTCTCAAAACTCAAGTCTACCAAGATGCCAAGGCGATCGGCGACAATTCCTTTTTTGATGGCACCACAGGCAATCAACCACAGTCCTTCCACCCATTCGTGGGAGGCGGGAAATATCAATCCTCTCAGTTGTTTTTGAAAATAATGATAGCGGGTAATCGGCCCGGAGATTAGTTTGGGAAAGAAGAGTTTGTAAGACGCAAATCTCAGCAATTGTGCCGAAGCCGGTGCGCCGCGATACACATCAACCAGATAGGCAATACATTCAAAACTGAAAAAACTCAGTCCCAATGGGGCGATAATATTGTCGGCAAACCAATCGGCGGTGTCTAAGGCAATGGGAATTTCAAATTGCGTGCCGATTGTGGTGAATAAAAAGGGCACGTATTTGAATCCCAGCAGCAGAAATATGTTAAAGAAAATGCCAATCCATAACCAAAAAAGCCGACGGCGTTCCCAGTTGGCAAAGCGCTCTTGCCAGGGTGGGGAAGCGGTTTGCTGGCGCGGGGTGGGTTCGGATTTTTTGGCGATCGCGCGTCCCAAGCGATAGTTAACATAAATTCCTCCCAGGAGCAAGGGAATGTAAATGGCTTGCAGGGAGGCATAAAAAATCAAACTGGCAATGAAAATCAGCCACAAACGCGATCGCTGTTTGCTGACGCTCCAATACAGTCCTAACAGACTTAATAAAAATACCGCGTAGACAATCGAAATAAAAGTCATCGGATAAATTCAGCGGTGATGGGTGGAAATTCACCAGGGCACAGGGTATCGAAAATCGGAAACGGGAAGTTATTTTGCCTCTTTACTGGAAAGAAGCGGAGCCTCAGATGGGGCGTTCCCAGGCGTAAGCCTGGGAACGAGGGAAATGCCACTTGCTACTCCATTTCCTCTGGCATCAGCGAGATTGTAACTGCGCTTCGAGGGTTTTGTCGATGCGGTGGATGCTTTCCGCCAGATGCGCTTTAGTGGCGGTATCCAAGTTGTCGCCGCGCTTATCCAGGGTTCGATCGAGCTGTTGGCGCAGTTGTTGTAAGTTGTACCATGCCAGAGTCCGCGCTTCATCGGGAACCTGTGCTTTTCGCAATACCATTGCCATCATCATGGCCAGGTGATCGCGCTGCAGGTCGCGACGGACGCTAGAAATCTCGCCCATGTCGTCTTCGGGTTCGATCGCCTCGGTCCAAATTCCGGTTTGCAGGGTATCGAACAACTCCTGGATGGTGAGGGCTTCCCCGGGGGATGCCTTGAGTTCCAGGTCTTGCAAGCGCATCAAGCGCGGATAGGAGAGCAGCGATCGCAGGACAATCCCTTGCAACAGATTGATCCGCTGATGAATGGGATAATCCAAGGGGAACACCACCGGTAGAGACCCCCAGTGATACCAGCGATCGGGGGCTAATTTATTCAACAGTTGCGCGGAGAAGTGCAACGCATCTTTATCAAATACGTATTGTTGCAGCAGTGCCAAACTCTGACGCTGTTTTTCCACCGAGATGGGTTGAAAAGGCAAGCGCCCATTTCCGTCGGCGTGGTTGCGGTTAAACCACTGACCCCCCACATAAAGGGTGGCATTCATGGCGTTGCGGAAATAATAGAAAAACACCATGTCAAACATGCGGCGCACTTCGCTAAAGCTTTCGCCCGTGACCGGATAGCGCTTATCTAGGCGTTCCCACATTTCCCGAGCATTTTCCAATTGCCACTCGGAATATTTCACCATATCGCCGCTGAGATCGAAGGCATTGGCGGCGGGGTTGAGGATATCCATCGTATCCTCATCCGGGGCATAGGCCAAATGGGGATCCTCTCCGGCGCGGGCGGCAATTTCTTCTAATTCGCGCCGTTCCATTGCCGGAATCATTGCATTGAGAGGTTTGTAGCCATATTCGATCGCCCATTCATCGTAGGGGCCGACCACTACGGGGTAAAAATCCCCTTGTTCGCGGTCTGGACCGGCCAAGTTCACGGGCACGTAGTCCATGACTGAAGCCACCAGTCCTTGGCTGCGGGTAATGGTGGTATCGTGCAGTTCTTCCGGTTGGAGCATGGTGCTCCCGTGGAAGTTGTGGCGCAAACCCAAGGTATGCCCGACTTCGTGGGCGGTGAGGAAGGTCAAATACTGATTGATGTACTGTTCCATTTCCTCGCCACTGGGTAGGGCGTTGTGGAAGACGGATAAGCCAAATGCCCCGATGGCTAACTGTTGCGGGGCTTCGATGCCGTAGCACAGGTCGTATTTTTCTACCATGTCGGAGACGAAGGCTCGCACCTGGGCGGGGGGTTCTCCCATGCTGCGATCGCCCATCTGCATGGTTCCCAGGGAGGCATCGGTGGAGACCCCCATCGCCGGCATGCAAGGGTGGCGATCGCCCATCATTTTGCCCAAAAATGCCATTTCGCTTCCGCTGGGTTCTCGTTCCACTAAGCTGCGATACTCGCGCTTGATGCTTCGCACGATATTGCCGTCGATGAGAATATCCGCATCCAGAATTTCACCGGTCAGGGGATTGACCCGCGAGGGTCCGACGCCGGCAAACCAGGACTCGAAGGCGGTGGACCAGCGAATGGTATTGTACCGAATATCTGAGGGATCCCAGGTGGCATCGTCGGGCATTTCTCGCGCTTCTATGGCATTGATAAATCCGGCTTTTTCAAATGCTTTGTTCCACTGTTCGATGCCTTCGGCGATCGCGTCTCGATATTCTAACGGAACCGTGTTTTCGATCCAAAAAACGATCGGTTTTTTCGGGGGAGACAGGCGGGCATTGGGATTTTGTTTTTCTAAATGCCAGCGGTTGATATAGCGAACAAAGGTTTCTTTGCTGCGGCGATCGGATAAATCCTGGTAGGCGGTGATGAAATAACCGACGCGATTATCGGCGAGTCGCGGACGATATCCGTTGTTGACCGGCACTTCGGAAATGCTGTAGTTCACGTGCAGGTTAAATGCTCGGTTGTCGGGCAGGGTTTCCAGGGCGCTCACTTGTTCGTCGCCGCCACTGAATCCATACACGCATTCGATTTCTACGTTTAAGGGGAAGGCTTGGATGCGATCGAAATAGGAGGACTCGCTATCTCGGCTGTAGGAGGCTCCTAAAAACCACGGCATAATCCCGCTTAAACCGGTTAAGTCTCGCTGGTTAATTAGCAGGTTACTTAGGTCTACGAGCAGGCTTTCCCTCTCGGGATGTTTGCTTTCAATGGGTAGGGTGGACAGTACGGAGTCGCTAAAGGAGCGATCGAGCGATCGCTCTACCGGATCTCCCGGACGGGCGCGGAAATACACGTTTCTGACCACAAACTGTAGGTTCTCGTTCACCCGTTTGAAGTAAAATAACATATCCTGTAATGGCATTCCCCGGAACAATCCGCGCTCGCCAATTCCGGATGCTAAGGTCATTACTGCCAGGAAGTTTTTGTCCAGTTGTTCCGGCATGATTTCCATATAAACTTTGCCGGTTTTTTCCTGGTGGTATAGGGTAAATAGTCCTTCTAGTTTTTCGCTGTCTTCCACTACCTCGTCAAACTTTTCTATTGAATCGAGGTCGCTGTGGAAACTCTCCTCCTCTTCGGATGGCGGCGGAGGCGGGTTTTTTTGCGCGGTGTTTCCCACAATTGGCATTTGGCTGATTGCCGGCACTGGAACCATGCTCCAGGTCACTGGCATCAGGAAAAATGCTAGAAATAAAATTAAGAAGGTTTTCAGTCTTGAGCGATTGCTTCTTCGCGGCTTCGGTCTTGGCAAGGGAACAGTTCTCGCCAAAAATTGCCTCAGTTTCCCGAGGATGCGCTTTCGGAAACTCCCTAGGGATGTCAGTTTTTTCATCTGGCGATGCATTAATCTTCTCTGTGTTTTGAGTGGCTACTACATCTCGGTGGCAATCTGTCGGCAATGGAGGGGCTTAGTCTGGAATTGCGCGGCCCGAAGGCAAGATTGACACAGGAAATTTAAGAATTTACAATTTATGGATTGTCAAGTCTTAGTTTCGGTCCGCTGTCGCGGCTTTTTCGCCTGAGTGAGTGCGACACTGTGCCGCTTTTTCGGCAGTGCTGAAGGCTCCTGACAAGGTGTCACTCCGGCAAGTTACCGACGCGATCGCCTCGGTGGTTATGGGATCTAATTTACAAAAAATTTCGGTTGAATGCCTCAAACCATCGGCGAACCTCCTGTTATATCGAGCAGCTATCCCTCCCGGAGGCACCCCGACTCGCACTTCAGTTGCCCCTCCAACCGCATTGGGTTGGGCGCTTCGCCTCTGAATGGTGGCGATCGCCTTTGGGGGTTGTGTAGATCTGCACCCGCGCTTCTGGCATCGCCTCCTCCAGTGGCGACAGGGCAGATTGCCCGGTTTGTCTCTTGGTGGGGGATAAGCGCCTCGTTCGTTAACCGGATCTCGCGATCGCTTGCCACTCCAGAAGCTTCGCTTTTCCAGCCAAAACCCCTGCCTTCCCCTTGGGCATTCCCTCTGGGAGAGCAGCAATCCTCACCGCCAATTTGCTTGCTTTTGCGTTTTCTGGCTTTGGCTGTTAGGCGATCGTCTGTATTCTCTTATCTTAACCTGTAGCCACCCTTGTCGGTTTGATTTTATTGTAAAGAATTTTTAAAGATTGTTTTTCAATCCCGCCTTGGATTGGTTGAATAAACTCGCTATAAAAAATATATTTATCCTGCCAAAAATCCAGCGATCGCAATTCCAAATCCGTCTCATTTATTCCCCTTCAACCCGGGCTTGTTTTTCAATAAATCGATGACCGGGTATCCCAATTTTACCGATGAAATTGTCGGTTTTTTATCTCAGCCTCGTCCCCCTGAAGGTGCGGAAAACTTCAGGGGAATCAGACCCGATCGTTCACCCCCGATCTGTATTCACGCCTTCTTCTGGCCCATTGGGGGAATCCGATGCCGGCGAGGCGTCGTCTATCGCCTCGGTTTGGGGTTGTGAAGATGCATCGGCAGGAATTCGGGTCTGGGAATCCGAGGCAAATGAGGGAGAAGTATTCCGATTGGTGCGCGCCGTATCCGGTTCGGCTAAGGGAGGCGGTGGCGGGTTGAGCAAAATTTCCCAAGCTTCCACTTCTCGTCTGGCGCGGGGATAAACGCTGGAGTAATAGGGAATGATTTTGGCGATGTTGACAGCAGCTTCGAGATTGTAGGTGGATTGGTCTTGGGCGAGGGACAATATTCGTTGACTCCAATCATCGATCGCCGCATCGGCGCTAAAGCGTAAGGAAGAACCGGAGGAAACCCGATTGGCAATTTCGATCGCCCGCAGCAATTCTTGCGGCGTCTGGGCTAAATCGCCGATCCGATAGGCTTCGTCGAGGGTTTCGCGATCGCGGATTTCTTGTTGCCAACCTTGAATCGCCGATTGGGCTTCATCGTAAAGCGCCCGGTTGGGGGGAATGGTTTGCGCCATCGAAATCGCGGCTTTCACATTTCCTAACTGAGACAAACTCCAGGCGCGATCGAGAATCGGTCGATCTTCGAGCCGTTGAATTTCCAGTTGCCAATCTTGGATTTTGGCTTGGGCTTCCTGATAAAGGGCGCGCCCTGGAGCGATGTTGCGCGCTGCATTAATTGCCGCTTCCAAAGAGGGGCGATCGCCATAGCGCGCCAATTGTTCGGCTTGTCTGAGGTAGGGGCGGTCCTCGGTGCTTTCAATTCGACTGCGCCAGCCATCGATTTCCGACTGGGCTTTTTCCCATACGGGGTTATTTCGCTCCACCTGTTGCGCCTGAGCGATCGCCGCTTTTAAATCGCGCATGGTGCCGCCCTGAGCCAGTTGTTGCGCTTCTTCTAAATAGGCCACATCTTTGATGCTATCTTGCCACTGGGCAATTAACTGTTGCGCTTCCCCATACAGGGGACGAGTCGGACCGATAAGACGGGCTTTGGCGATCGCATCGGATAGAGAACGCACCGTAGCCCGCGCGGCGATCGACCGTGCCCGCACCAAATCGATTAAATCGTCCGCCTCTTTTTTCACCGAGCTATTGTAGGGAACTTGGCGGGCAATATAAATAGCATCTTGCCAATCTTTTTCTTCCACCCGCTCCCGTGCTAAGTCCAAAATTTGCTTGGCAAACTCGGCAACTAGAGAGCGAGATTTCTTATATAATTTGCTGCTTGGCTCGATTTCCTCGACAACTTTTATCGCTTCTAAGATATCTTTGAGTTCTCCTTTTTCTGCCAGATTGCGGGCTTCATCGAGGGTTTGACCTTCTTTTCGCGTCGCTTCGATAGACTGATTGAGCGCATCGTACTTGGTGGTTTCCCAGTAAGTATTGCCCACCACGGTCAATTGTCTCATCAAGCGAATAGCCTGACCCCAGTTTTCCTTTTCCAACTCGGACTCGGCTTTTTTATAAATTTCTTGCGCTTCATTCCAAATCGATTGCCAGCGTTCGATGCGTTCTTCGACTAATTGAGCGGCTTCAGTATTGCTCGGAACCTGTCGGGCGGTGGCGATCGCTTCGGTGAGCTTGCCCTCCTGGAAGGTATGTTCTGCCAAATCCAACAACTGTTCTGCCCATTTTTGGATTTGACGATTTAATTCCGGACGCAGGGGGTGATCTTGGGGCAGTTGATTCACTTGGGAGATCGCTTCGAGCAACCCCTCAACCGTTTGCTCGGATGCTGCTTTTTGGGCGCAATACATATGCTCCGAAGCCGAGATCATGCCCCATTGATTATTGTTACAATTCGGCACAGCGGGAAGTTTTAACAGCATCATCAGCGCGCCGCCCCCGAGGGAGCCACAGAGTACCAATGTAAACAGTCCCCAGAGTTGCCAGCTTGTCAGCCATTTCAACACCCGGGTGCCCATCTGTTCTCCTTGGGATGTCCGAGGACTGCTGGCGGCGCGGTGGGGAGTTTCCGAGTCGCGATCGCGGCGGTTTTTGGGGGAGCGATCGCGGCGGGAATCTCGATCGCGACCCGCACCACCAGCCCCACCTGCGGACCGTGATGACGAGGAGAAAGGATTCGCAGCTCGGGGATGATTTCCCGCCTCCGAAGACCTTTCGATCGGCCAGTGCTTTGGAATTTCGCGATCTTTTGTCATAGCTCACCCGAACCGCATGTGGTGTACCTTTGGGACGTTCAAACCCCCGATCGCGCCAGTTGCGATCGCGGCCACAGTTTTCCGATCCCGCGTGCCGAGACTGACGTTGAGCCGATACCATTCGGCCTGAGTCAAGTCACACCCATTGTACATGGGATTTAAGCTAGGGGTCTCGACCGAACCGAGCATTTGAGAATTCACTGTAGCCTCTAGGAGAATCTACATTGCTGCCAGCCACTTTTCCGGTGGTTGACTAAGGCGCTGTTGATTTAACTACGAGTAGATGAGCCACCCTGGGAAGCCGATCCCTACCCGCAATTCGCGGGCGATCGCTCCTACCATATCCATTACAATTTTCCAATTTTTCTCCCCCTAGATTGTTAACCGGGGGGGGTGGAAATGTGCAAGGAGGAAAGCAGATTTAAACTTATTCTAGAGGATTCGCTTTTGATAACTATCCGAGCAAGACAGAAAACCTCACCGTGGTAAAGTTGTGGGCAAGTTCGGCTTTGTGAAGCGAGGGGGAATTCACTTGGGTTTCCCCCAGGGCGGGAAAGCCGGTGTGGGTGGGCGCAAGGGCGGGTAGGAGGGGTCTGACCTGTGGCGATCGCCCGCCAACACAGACCAGATCCGCTTATGAATGCTCCTCCACCTGCTATGGGAGAAAAAGAGAGTGCGGCGAATCTCGTTCAATGGCGGATATGCCCCCCTCCAGACCCCAGATTAGGACTCTGCCTGCAGTGCCACAATCAAGTCGGCGAGTTGATCGCTGCTGGCGGTATAAATTTCCCCGCAAAAATGACAAGTCGCCTCAGCGCCATCATCTTTTTCAATCATGTCTTGCAGTTCGTCTTCGCCCAACAATTTCAACGCTCTTAACATCCGCTCTTCCGAGCAACCACAGTGAAAGCGCACCATCTGGCGTTCCGGTAAAATAACCAGCCCCATGTCGCCAAGCAGTTCTGTCAAAATTTCGCTCAAGGATTTACCAGCTTGCAACAACGGTGTAAATCCCGACAGACTCGCCACGCGCGATTCCAAGGTTTCCACCAGTTCTAAATCCTCGGCGGCTTTTGGCATCACCTGTAGCAAAATGCCACCGGAAGCTTGTACCCCTTTGGCTTCCACAAACACGCCCACCACCAATGCGGAGGGGGTTTGTTCCGATGTCACCAGATAATGGGCCACATCATCGCCAATTTCTCCAGAGACCAATTCCACGGTACTGGAATAGGGGTAGCCATATCCCACATCTCGGACCACATAGAGATATCCCGGACCGACGGCACCGCCCACATCCAGTTTTCCTTTCGCATTGGGGGGCAGTTCCACATGCGGGCGATCGACATAACCGCGTACTGTGCCATCTAAACCGGCATCTACGAGAATGCCTCCGAGGGGTCCTTCTCCCTTGACGCGCAGGTTGACCCGCGAACCCGGGCGCTTCATACTGGAGGCGAGTAGCAATCCGGAGGACATGGTGCGTCCTAAAGCCGCTGTGGCTACATAGGAGAGCTGGTGCCGTTGGCGCGCTTCTTCGGTTAGGCGCGTGGTAATGACTCCCACCGCTCGAATCCCGCCCTCAGCCGCCGTGGCTCTAATCAGTTGATCTGCCATGCAAAAACCTTACAATTCTTAACAAGTCACCTTTTTATATTGTAAGAGTCCCGCTGGGTAGGAGGGGGCGATCGGGGGTGGGATGAGGAGTTTTTCTCCCCGTTCGGTATGGGGGAATGGCATACTGAAAAAAATGACTTCCACTGGCGGATAAGCTGAGCCGATCTATGTTAGGGACTTTTCAACAAACCAGCCTGAGAATTGAAGTGGACGCACCTGCAACGGCGATCCGGGATAGTATCCTGCGTCCGGAACAGTTGCAGGAGTGGTTATGGCCGCAACGCACCCGCGAAAAGCTGCCAGAGCAGCTTTATGAAGGATTGAGTTACACCAGCGCGATCGGGCCTGTTTTAATTCACCACCGCATCGATCGCGCCGAACCCCACTGTTTGCGAGTGTTGTTGAGTCAGGGAATTGATGGGTTTCACGAGTGGTACTGGGGCGAGGGTTGGGTGCAGTCTCGTTTGGAAGGGGTTTCCTTGCTGCCACTCAGTTTGAGCCATACGGTGAATCTGTTGCGTCTGCGCGAGTTTCTCAGCCATAAAAATCGGCAGCATGCCGAATAATCGGTGATGCTGCCTGGGTCTGGCGCGATCGCGAACCTAAGCTGTTTCCATCCGAGAAGGGGGTTAGTTGGTGCTGGCGATCCGTTCTCGCTCTTGGGCGACGACTTCGTTTAATCCCACTTGTTCGAGTAAGGAAAGGCGCTCTAAGGCGATCGCCCTATCGTTGGCCGAATCTTCATAGGCGCTGGAAATCGCTTTGAGAGCGTCATACCATAGGCCCTCTTGTGCGTACACTGAGGCCAACTGGCGATCGCTCCCGGTTGCTGTGGGTTCGCTAGGGGATTCCCCCGCCGCTTCTAACTCTAAGGGCGCAACTCGCTTAATCCACGCCTGGGCAAACACATCGCTCGATCGCCGTTCTTCATTGCACAGCACGCTCACGGACCAGCGATAGGTTTTCCCCTCTTCCAACTCGGGCAAGTCTTTCGGCATCGCAACTTCCACGATTCCCGTCGGTGCCCCAGCAATTTTTTGCGTGAAAATTGGGGTGGGGACCCCGGCTTCTACCAGTGCAAACTCCATATCCGCCGAACTTTGCTCCGACAAATGCCAATAAAAGCTCGGATGTCCCGAAGCGGTTACGCCCACGTGATTGTCCGGAACCAGCAAGGTCAGCCCCACTGCAACCGAATCGTTACATCCGCGCGACCCCGTCCCTCGACTCGTCTCCGGCGCATCTAAGTCCCCGGGAGGTTTATAACTCAGTTCGGGTTCCAATGCCACCGCAGGCGCGCTTCCCCCTAAATGAACCCAGGGGTGCCCCGATTTCTCATTTAAGCTTGTTTCTATTGTCATCCCCGTCTGCATCAGCGTCATGGATGCAGTAACGGTTGCTACGCTAACCAATAGGCGCACAAACCTCATAAAATTAGACTCCTTTTAAACTCTATCAATGGTAAATTGAAATCTGCTCGATCGCACCAAGCTTACCCTGTCCTAACATCGCACATTTATCAGTCCAACTGTTGCCCATATCTTCCGTAATTTTAACGAGAAAAATGGGCTAGCTTACACCCTTATCTCTGTATTTTACACTATCTTAGCCCAAAATGCCTGAAAAGTAAGTTAAGCTTTTCCGGCGGCTTTTTCATCCTTTATCGGAAGTTTTTCCGCACTTGCTTGGGGCAGAACTAAAAACTGCTAGAGAAATTACTTATACCCTTTTTCGATAGAGAGAGGTTAGAGTTAGTCTCCCCGACTCGCCTCAAAGACGCGCGCCGATCGCGTCTCTACAGGAGGCGCAACCGGGAATCCTCTCTAACCGGAAAGCATGAAAAAGGGAGTTTTTTCAACGAGTTTAGCTGGGTTTAATCGATAATTATTTTGCCGGAATTCAATATAAAATTTCGCGATTTTCGAGCATTTTAAGTGTTCTAAAATGTTGGATTTTATCGCATTTTTTAAATAAAAAGGGGAGAGAATGGCGGGTGCAAGTCTCTGTTTGTACAGCATAGAATGTGAAGCAGAAATCACTGACAGGGTATTGGAGAAGCCTGTTTCACAACCCCTCATCAAGCAAGACTTGATAGAGGGTGACGGGTTGCTGACGTCCTTTTAAAAGGGCACTGCCGAGGAAGTGGGTGCGGAACTTATCTCGAATGTAGGAATAAGTACCTTCGCTAATCAGGATCCGGCAAATGCCTCCTTCCAAAGCTTTGTTATAACTTTCCAGACGGGCGGCGACATTGACGCTATCGCCAATGGTGGTATAGTCTTCGCGATCGCGACTGCCGAGGCTGCCAATCACCACAGGCCCAGTAGCGATACCCACTCGCATAGTGACAATCGGGCATCCGCGCGCTTGCCATTGCTGATTGAGCGATCGCAACGCTTTCGCCATCGCCACCGCGCAAGACACTGCCGCGATCGCATCTGCTGCGACTTCCTCCTCGGTGGTGCGCTCGATGGGCACCCCAAACACCGCCATCACCGCATCCCCAATAAACTTATCCACCACCCCCCCATATTCCAGCACCAAACCAGCCATCGCCTCCATATACTCATTCAACCAACACATCAGCAGCTCTGCATCCGTCTCCTCAGCAATGCTGCTGAAATTCTTAATATCCGTAAACAAAACCGTTGCCCGAACCTTGCGCCCCAACAATCGACCTTCCTTCAAAATTTGATGGCGATCGCGCCAAATCGCCTCAGCAATTTGCGGCGTCACGTGACGCCCAAACAAATTCATCACAACTTCGCGTTCGTGGCGCTCCACAGACGCCACATAAGCCACCATCACCACCACCGACCCTCCAAATCCGAGCAATGGCGGCACCACCGGCACCCACCACCCGTGCAAAAACAAACCAAATGAACTCCCCCCCAACACCCCAACAGCCAACACCACTCCCCCCAGCAAACGAAAGCGCACCAAACTTCCACCTAACACACCACCCACCAAACACCACACACAAATCCACAGCACCTCGGCAACATCGTCCCACACCCGAATCAAAGCGCGACCCTCTATCCCAGCACTCAAAATCTGACTGATTAAATTTGCCTGAATCTCCACCCCCGTCGTCTGTTTAGACGCACCAAAAAACCGACTGCTGTAAGGCGTATCAAAAAAATCATTCAAACTCACCGCCGTCGGCCCAATCAACACGATGCGATCGCGCGCCCAATCCGGCGGTATCCTCTTCTCCAGCACATCCATCACAGACACCATTTCAAAACTCCCCGCCCCGCCCCGAAAATTAAAAATAATCTGATATCCCCCTGCATCCGCCTCCACATAACCGCCATCATTGGGTTGAAACTGACGAAACACCGCATCCCCAATCTGCATGTAATCCGGATTCACATCTGCCGCTTTTGGTTCGATTCTGGAGGCATCGAGATAAATCAGAGCCAATCTCAACCCCAAACTCTCCAAAACCCTGCCATCTGGCGCTTTCACAAACAGCAATCCCCGGCGAATTTTGCCATCCCCATCCACCGGCACGTCATTCGACCCCACTTGACCCAGTTCTTTCAAAACCCGAGGACCTGCCACGCCTTCGCCATTTTCATCCCCCACCACCTTCTCAATCCCAATTAAATTCGGCGTAGATTCGAACACCTGCACCAAACGCTCGTACCCGGGTTCCACCGGCAAATTGCGATAAATATCTAATCCGATAGCGCGGGGTTGCTGTTGTTTGATTTCTGTCAAAACCTCTGCCAGTACGCCATCAGGAATCGGCCAATCGCCGATCGCATTGATATCCGACTCGTTAATCCCCACGATCGCTACTCTGTCATCCCTCGGTTCGGGGGGTCGCCACTGGAAAAAGCGATCGAGAGCCGCCCATTCCAAAGGCTGCAACCACCCAGCAAAGCGCATCGCGACTACCAATGCGGCAACGATAGGCACGGACATCGCTTGCCCACGCCATTGTTCTAGAGTGCGTGACGCAGTTCTTACCAGTTTTGCCATGACCCAACTCATCCCGACTCCGCATCAGGCACCCTACGCACCCTGCGCGATCGCGCCATAACTTTTTTCAGCAGCGGGATCCGTGTCATTCAAATTCTCAACACCTTAAATCGATTGTCTCATTCAACCAAAGGGTCTCTCCATACCGGCTCGCGATCGCTCATGCAAGCTTCTGCGATTCTAACTTGCCAGTTAAACAAGGAACTAGAACAGCAATTGAGCGCTCTAACTCCAAACCCTGGTTTGTGCTGCCAAAATCCCCGATTAGCACCTCATTAGAAACGCAAAATTGATAATTGATAATTGTCAATTGTCAACTGTCAATTATCATCAGGTTCGCACAGGTGTAGAGAGGGTGCTTCAGGGCGATGCTGCGGTAGAATGCCGAGGAGGGTGCGACCATCCTCCGTGACTTGGATGCCATTTGCTTCTTGAATTGCCAACCCGACTTTCCAAGAGCGGCGATCGCGAGAAAATTGCCCGACACCCCATTCCTCCGCAAAGACAGAAGTAACCCGACCTGGGGTGGCTTGCGAAACCCCAGCCATCTCCCTCAATCCTCTCACCTGCGTCACCGCATAAGAGTCCGAAAGTGCATTGTCAGGGGTAGCGGGAATTCCACCGGTGCCGATGAGTGTAAAACTGCCGCGATCGCGAGAACCGCGTGCCAGACAGCTCGTTGCTACCACCGTCTCGGGAGAGACAAACTCTGTAGCTAATTGAGCCAATCCCTCCAGTAAATCCACATCCGGCGTATTAATCTCCACCGTCCCGCTAAACTGCGCCCCGAGTTCGGAACTGGCGGTGATATCGCTTTCGGAGGTAGGAAAATCGCGAAACTGCGTGCCAAAAATCCCTTCTGCGGCGATCGCTACTCGACCCCCGCGCCCCACCAGAGCATTCGCCGTAATGTCGCTATTTTCCAAAGCCACCAAAGTCTCCACATCAATCCCAATATTCCCCCCATCCGCATTCCCCGCATCCGTCGTAATGCTACTCCCAAAGCGCAACTCGAGGCTGTGAGCCTCCAGAGTAATATTCCCCCCAGTACCGCCCACCGTACCAGCATTAATCGCGCCGCCTGCTTGCAATTCGATCGCCCCCGCATTCACCGACAGAGTACCCGCATCGCCAGACTCCACGCTGTTGACGGAGATTTCTGCCCCCTCTCGCACCTGCAGGCGATCGGTGTTAATTTCCAAATCCCCCGCCATTCCGCTCGCCGCCAGGGGTAGCAAATCGCTGCCAGAGGTAGCAAACAACCCACTGCGACGAAACCGCCCTAGGCTGGAAGTGCCGCTTAACTCGATAGCCTCTGAGGCGTTCACAGTTAAACTGCCCCCAGCGCCCGCCCCCTCAGTCGATGCAAAAGCGCCCGCCCCATCGCGCACCACGAGCGATCGCGTGGAAATCCTCAAGCTCCCCGCCGGCGCACCGCTAAAGGTAGAAGTTCCCAATGCACTGGCGACTCGACCATCCTCCGCCACCCCGCTCAGCTCCACGGATTCCCTGGCATTGACGATTAAATTTCCCCCAGGGCCGCCCAGGGGAATCGCTCCACTTCTGGCGATCGCCCCACTATTGGTTAATATCTGTCCCCCAGCAGTCAAAGTCAATCGTCCGGTGTCAATCGTAATATCTCCCGCCTTTCCCGTCCCCCCAATGGTATTGCTAAAAATCCCCGTGGCAACCAAGCTTCCCGCCGGCGTGACTCGCACTTCCAGGGTATCGGGTATTTTCAGGTTGATATTTCCTCCCTGACCCACCCCCAAAGTGACGCTCGAGAGTTGTGCCCCATCGCGCAAAATTAACTGCGGAGCATTCATCTCGATATTGCCCGCCGCCCCAGTTCCCAAACTGCCACTAAACAACCCCGATGCCTCGCTCTCCACCCTTTCCGTGGCATTCACAGTCAACTTTCCGCCCAAACCCGCGCCAAACGTACTCGTGGAAAGCGCCGCCCCCTCTCGTAAAATTAACCTGCCAGTGTCGATTCGCAACGAACCTGACGCTCCCTCTCCAGCCGTTCCCGTAAATAACCCATTGCTTAACTGTCCCAGCTTCAATTCTCCCGCTAAAGCCCCCGCAATAAAGGTTTGTTGAAAAGTTTCAAACCCACTGCCAATCAGTTCCACCGAGTCGCTGGCATTCAGGGTCAAATTCCCTCCGTCACCACTGCCAAAAGACCGCGCGGAAACCACTGCCCCCGGTAACAGTAAAAATTGTCCGGTGGTAATGCTTAAATCCCCGCCTGCACCCGTTTGAGTGGTGTCGCTGACGAGGCTACTGGGAAATTCTCCTCGTCCACCGCTACCGCTAATTTCTACTCGTTCCGCAGCGCGGATGGTCAGGTTTCCCGCATCGCCGCTACCGTCGCTGCTGGTGGAAATCACTGCACCATCGCGAAGGATGAGTTGTTGGGTCTCCAGGGTCACGTTACCCGCCGATCCGCTGACAATACTCGGGCCATATCGCTCGCGCAAGGCATCCGGTCCGTCGGTGGCGGCGGAAACAATGCTGCTGGCGATCGCATTATTCGGTGATGTCCCGCTGACTTCCACCGATTCCGTCGCCCGGATAATCAGATTTCCCCCTGCACCGCTGCTGCGCGTTCCCGAAATCACTACCGCACCATCTCGCACCACTAACCGCCGCGTCTCAATAGTTAGCTCTCCCGCATCCCCCGCCGCACCCGCCGCATTCGCCAATCCTAACGGATCTGCGCGAAATACTCCGCCCCTGAGTTCCACTAACTCTGTGGCACGAATGCTCAAGTTGCCGCTGTTTCCCGTTCCAAATGAGGTGGCGGCAATAATGCCATTATCCACCTGCAATTCTCTCGTGGTTACGCTCAAGTCCCCCGCATCTCCTTGTCCCACAGTCTGTGATGAAATCGATGAAACGCTTAACCCGTCGGGAGAAGTGCCGATGACTTCTACTTTTTCCGTGGCATTTACCCTGATGTTGCCTCCCGCGATCGCGCCTTCGGTAATCGCCGCAACTTGGGAGCCATCCCGCACGGATAGAATGCCTGTTTCGATTGCAATATCACCGCCACCAATTCCACTAGTATTTGCCGCCGCTTGTCCCCACAGTTGGATGCTTCCTCGCGCGTTAGGGTCGTCAGTGGCCTCTAACGCACCATTTTCCCCCATTCCAATTTCCCAATTTCTATTGCCCCCAGATACCAGTTGAAGCTCTCCTCCCGGCGCATTTAAGTGTCCTCCCGGTAATAAAATATTCCCCCCAAACAATCCAATTGTTTCCCCCGGGTTCACTTGCAATCCCACGATTTTACCCTCGGCGTTGGTGCTGACGGATTCATTGACAATATTCCCCGGATTTGAACCCAATCCCAAGCCAATCGGTACGCTATTGGTAAGCAGGGGTTGCGGATTATTTTCTGTGGCGCTAAACCGGGTCTGGTCTGCAAAGGTAATGCTCTCTCCAGTTGAGGCAAAAAATGACCCGCCGATGTTCAGTTGCGCGTTCGGCCCAAAGGTTATTCCGTTGGGATTGAGTAAAAATAAATTCGCATTCCCGTTCGCGCGCAGTATCCCATCAATCCTGGAAACCCTCCCCCCGGTAATCCGCGTAAAAATATTTTGAATTTGCCGAGCATTATTAAAAAATGCTGTCCCTTCTGTGGGTATGGAAAATTCCTCGAAGCTATGAAATAAGTTGCTCCCGCGCTCTGTGCCTCCTTCAATAATGACGGTATTTCCCTCTGGTGTAACTATTGTGTTTTCCGGCAGGGTTCCATCGGGCACTATTTGTGCGGTTAGCGGTAAATGAATTGCTATCAATGCGATTCCTGCAATTCCCACCGATGTCAAACAATCGTTTTTCATCTTTACTATCCTCATAAGCTATCAATAACCGGAAAGTAGATAATCGGGTATTTTATAAACCCACCAATGTCCTTTGTTCTTTGTTCTTTCTCCTTTCTCTTTTCTCCTTTCTCCTTTCTCCTTTCTCCTTTCTCCTTTCTCCTTTCTCCTTTCTCCTTTCTCCTTTCTCCTTTCTCC
>NZ_JAYFEQ010000778.1:0-7941 GCF_055795085.1 Phormidium sp. CCY1219
CCTGGGAAATGAAAGCGCCGGTCCGAAGCGCTTACAAACTGGGTTTGAGAAAGACTAACCCACTGTAAAGGGCAAACGCATTGTCCCATACACTCGGTGCAAAGCGAAACAAATCCAGATGGGGTTTGATGCGCTCTAGCATATCTTCTTCAGGGATAGCCGTTTCAGCAAACGGCGTAAAATCCGACACCATATTTACCTGTGGCAATTGTTGCTGGATATGTTTGACTAACCTTTGCCATTTCAGGTGCATACTCATGCTATCAATCGCCGATTTGGACCGTTTGCCCGACTTATCGTCAGCGGGGATGAAAGAATAGCCATTATCAAACTCGTAGCTATCTTCGCACAGGCGCAGGATGCAACCTCGCCCATGCAGGTGCAAATCCATGACGCCGATATATTCGTGAATTTCTTGCTTGTAATTCACCTGAGTGCGACGGTGATTTTCCACCGCCACTTCTTTAAAAATCGGCAATATTCCCGAGACGATTTGACTGACTTCTGACCATTTAAAAGGTAATTTGCCCTGTTGGTCCGCTTCATTTTTGCAAATCACCGTTGCGTGGGGAGATAGGGTTTCAAAATAGTTGATGCGAAAGACGCGCAGGCGATTGATTTGTTCGAGAGTGGCGCAAAAACAGGGAATGCCAACTTGGCGCAATTCCCTGACAAATACCTGCAATTCCCCGATCGCACCAGTACGGTACATGCGCCAACTGCGCGTGGGAAGCAGCAACCGCGCCGAATAGGGTTGGAGTTGCATAATCCGCGCGAATTGCTTGGCGAGTTCGGTTTTGCGGTCCGGATTGATGGGTTCGAGAACCAATAAACCCGGTTTGAGCTGAGTGGGGTCTTGTTTCGCTTGAGCGATCGCTTGCTTTCGTCGTTCTTTCGGTATCGCTTCCACCCGCTTTAACCCAGCGCGTGCTTGGGAAATCACTTTTGGATTCCCTATCTCGCGCAACACTTTTCCGTAAGCTTTTTCGGCGGCGTCTAGCTTTCCCGTTTCTTCATAGTATTTGCCAATATAAAATCCCACCCAAGGATTCTGGGGCGATTGTTTGCGTAACGCTTTGAGTAATTTGGCGACTTCTCGATAGTCTTTGCGATCGAATGCCGCCGTTACGTCTTCTATAGAAATCATCTGTTGAGAGTTTGGGTAAGTGGCAAGCAAACACCTTGCCGAGATTGTTAAGTCTGTTTTTATGTTAGCTCGAAGTGCAATTTTCCCCGCTGTTCCAGAGGCGATCGCGGCGCTGAGGGGGGCAAAAATTACTGAGTTGCAACCAGAACTGTGCTGGGTTGGGGATTCCAGTGGCGCTTTCCCTTACCCCCCTTCATTCCTCCCGGGGGGATAAAAATGGGCAAAAAAAAACGCCCAACAAGTTGGGCGCTTGCCATCAGGGTGCATCTACTGAAATTAATATAGCATAAAAATGAGGGGTGTCACCCCCCACCCCGCTGAATTTTGTAAATTTTTGGGATTTTTAGGATTTTTATTACATCTAGTTTGCATTAATTTACTAATGTTTGACAGGGTCTCGGATAAACGCTTGATGACCGCTACGGCTTCTAAATTGTAGGTTTGTTTGGGGTCGGTGAGTGAGGTTTTCAGTCAGGTGAGGGGGGGTTAGGCATTGGAATTGGAGAAGGAGGCTGAGCCTCGGAAGGCGCGTTCCCAGGCTGAGCCTGGGAACGAGGGGGGAAGTGGGAGTAATCGAGTAAATATGCAAACTAGATGTGGATAAAAATTTTTATTTTTTTTGAAAGAAATTTGCTGGAGACGATCGCGAGAGGAAAAACCCCCCTGGGGGGTGGGCCAGGGGGGTGGAGTTGGGGGGCGATCGCGCAATTGCAGGGAAATGCTATTCCCGGAACGTTTGGACTCTGCCCTCCGGTTCGAGAACCACGCGGATGCGGAGGGTTTCCCCGTCAGGTAAGGAGGAGACAAAGGGTTTGCCGTTCAAAGGCACCCCGCTGAGTTCGATTTGCATTTTAGAAGCAACGCCGAGGGGGACGATCCGCTCAATGGAACCATCGGGATTGAGGTGCAGGATGTATTGCAACGTCTCCTCAAAGTCAGGTGGCGGTTGCCAGTTTTCTTGAAAATACGCCTTTGCCTGCGCTAATTGGGGCGGTTCGTTAAATAAAGCGTCGGTTTCCCTTGCCGGTGCGCTGGGTTCCGGGGCGATCGCCGCTGCTGGCGTTTCCCTCTCCTGTGCATCCCCCGACATCTCTGTAGGCGGCGCTTTCAACCCAGTAACATCTATCCCCTCGGCGGTGGAAATCAAGTCTTCCGGTTCGAGAATCTCCGGGGAGGGTTCGATGTCGAGTATCGGTACCGGGGGCGGTTCGTCGCTTCCGATGCTAGGAACCGGGATATCTGACGTCGGCATAGGTGGCGTGCGAGGTGCAGCGCTGATGGGGGCATCGAGTTCCGAGGGAGGGTTTGCATCCAGGGGAGGCATGACCGGTGGGGGGGAAGGAATGGGGGGCGCAGTGGTGGAGGGGTCTGCGGGAATGATTTCAAATTCTGTCCGCACTTCTTCTGGGGGGTCCGGAATCGGAGGCGCAGTGGTGGGCCGATCGCCCATCTCCGGTAATGGAGGCGGCGTGGTATTGGAGGAGAGGGGCGGCGGTACTGGTGGCACAGTGGTAGGCGGGGGCGGCGGTACTGTGGGTGGCGCAGTGGTGGTAGATGCCGATTGCGATCGCCGCTGTTGGTTCCCCTGGGCGGGGGATTCAGATGCCTCAGACTGGGGTTGCGATCGCCTCTGTTGGTTTACCTCAGAAGGGGACTCAGATGCCTCAGATTGGGGTTGCGCCGACTGCGGTGTCGGTGTGGGGGATGGAGGGGTAACGGATTCCGCTGTCGGCGTGGAGGGAGTCGGCGCAAGGGGAGAATTGCTTTCTGCTGGCGGCGAGGGTGGTGGGGGTGCCGGTGCGGGGGGTGGAGAGACGGCGGTGAGTTCCTCCTGAGTTGATGTGGCGACATTGCTTTCCATCAGGGGGGGACTCAGGAGTTTGAGTACCGAGGCGCTAACGCCGGCGGTAAATAAGGCGATCGCTGCCACTTTCCACCAAGATGCAGGGGATTTCCCGGGTTTTGCGGGTTCCCAAGTCGGCAGCGCCAATAAATCTGCCCCATAGGAATCCAGTGCTGTGGCGAGGTCAAATAATTGCAGGGTACCGAGGTTGACAACTGACCCGCTTTGTGGGGTGGCGAGTTGTCCTAAATATAAGTCATGGGAGACCAACCCGCGCGGTTTTAACCGAATCCCCCCTGCGCCATCCTCTGCCTCGGGAGTCTCTGGCGGTGATGGAAGGGTTGTGCCATTTTCCCCCATCACCTCCGTCTGAGATTGTAATTTTGTCTTCAGTTCCGAGTCTTTGGTTTGGGTATCCCACACCGAGAGTGCCGAATCGGGTTCGGAAACCAAATAACTGGCATTCAATCGCGGGGGAGATTGCTTTACAAAGTCTTGGACGTAAGTGGTAACCGCTTGATATAATTCATCGAGGGTTTGCCCGTCGCCGCGAATTGTCACTTGTTTTTCTTGGGGCAACTGCGGCGCATCAAAACTGAGTTTAAAGGTTAATTGTTGCACTGCGGGTTTACCCGTCCATTTGGAGAGGGGCGAAGTTTTCCCCTGAATTTCTAACGTACAAGTGGGGGGCGTGTACCGTCGCAAGACCGAATTAAACGAAGGCATGAGATAGGGTTGAATGGGGTATGTTAAAGCGTATGGAACGTCCAGGAGCGATCGCGGCAAAACTCATCCACGAACCGAGCGATCGATAAGCGCTAACCAGAGTCGCCGATGACCGTTTGGACCGCCGTAAAAGAGCAAATCAATGAGCAGTTTTAGCGCTAAATGAGTCAAAACTTCCGGATTAGTGTCTTCTCCATTGTCCATTCGTTCTTGATAGGTATTGCAGAAATTATCGATAAAATCGCCTAAAAGAGAGGTGGAATGGGGCGGTTTGTTTTGTTCGGTTAGCTGTTCGAGCAAGGCAACAGCACGGCGGATTAATTCGTGATTTTCTTTCGCGAGATGGCAGATAATTAATACCAGCGATCGCGCTTCTTCCACATCTAACTTTTTTCTTCCTCCCTGACTTTTTCTCAGGGGATTCGACTGCCGCAATCTCCACAAGGAGACCCGATCCATTGCCATCGGTTCTAGCTGCAAATCCGCTGCCGCTTTTAATATGGCTTCGGACCCAATTCCCGCCAAGCATTCCAGGGCCAGCAATACTAAATCGAGCTGAGCTTTGATATTATCGAGCTGTGCGGGTGCGGGAGCATTCGGCAATCCCAACTCCTGCTGCACTTCGGCGATATTCCCGGGTGCGGTTTTTGCAGGTTTTTGGCTGGATTTGCCCGCCGTGGCAATGTTCAGAATCGGGCGCATAGTGGAGGAGGAAATAAAACAACGGTAGACATTGCTTTGAAGCCGATAATCAACGGTGCAAATTCTTTTGCATCTTTACAGTGGAAATCCCCCTTGTAGAGACGAGATAAATCGCGTCTCTACTTAGGGTAAATCATCGCAAAAGGGAAGATAATTTCCCGATAAAATCGAGCCATTTGATGGGAGGAATTATTAATGTTTAATTCTCCATTTTTTGCCCTTATTTGAGATAAGCAATGGTAACACCCGTACCGCCTTCTTTTTGGCTAGCCAATTCGTAGCGGTCGATTTGCGGATGTTGTTTGAGGAACTGATGGACTCCTTCACGGAGTTTGCCGGTGCCTTTGCCGTGAATAATCCACAGTGTACCGCCCACGGGAATTCGTTCGGCGATCGCCTGTTCGAGTTGGATTTCGGCATCGGCAACCCGACTTCCTCTTAAATCGATGGTATTTTTAGACGTCCGGACGGTGGGCGCTTGTGCCGGCGGTTTCTGACTGAGCGTTTCCGAAGCGGCGGATACCTTGGTGGCGGAGGCAGCAGCGGGTTTTTTGGCGGGCATGTCCACTTTTTCCCCCTCCAAGGACTCGATTTCGCTCATCGAAACGTTCATTTTCATTAAACCAAACCGCACGGTAACTTCGCGATCGCCTTCGGAAACACTCAGCACTTCGCCCGTTTGGCCGATTTGCGGGATGCGAACCCGATCGCCCACTTGCGGTTTAAATCCCGGTTTCGGTTTGGGCGGTTTCTGGCGAGAGGGCAAATGCCGCTGCGCCACTTCGTTTAACGCTTGGGTGGCTTGGTTGGTATCTTTCCCGGTAACATTGCCTTGCTGCAAGCGACGAATCACCTGGGCAATTTCCGCTTTGGCTTCGGCGATCGCCGCTTGGATGGCTTGTTCAAGCGAGTGCTGCAACTCCCATTCGCGATCGCGCAAGGACTGTGCCTTCTGCGATACCTCCCGATAAAGCCGTTCGGTTTCGCCGAGAATATCTTCCGCTTCTCGCGCTTTCGTTTCCTGGGCGCGGCGCTGATCTTCCAACCCGGCAATCACCTGGTTGACTTCCTGAGACCCTCCGGGGGCTACCAAACTCTGCGCTCGATCCACTACCTCTGGATTTAACCCCAACCGACGGGCAATCGTCAAGGCATTGGATCGTCCCGGAATGCCCCACAGCAGTCGATAGGTGGGCTGCAAGGTAGCTTCGTCAAACTCCACTGAGGCATTTTCAAACCGTTCGTCTTCGTATTTCAGGGCTTTGAGTTCGCCGTAGTGAGTGGTGGCGATGGTCAGTTGCGCCCGCGATGCCAGATGTTGCAGCAGGGCGATCGCCAAGGCACTTCCTTCCGTCGGATCGGTTCCCGCCCCCACTTCATCCAGCAATACCAGAGATTCCGGCGTCATGGTCTCGAAAATCCGCGTAATGCGGCGAATGTGACTGGAAAAGGTGGAAAGGCTTTGTTCGAGCGATTGTTCGTCCCCGATATCGGCTAAAATCCAATCAAACCACGGCAGTTCTACCGGTTCTTTGGCAGGGATGAATAACCCGACTTTGGCCATTAATGCGATTAATCCCACGGTTTTCAGGGTCACGGTTTTCCCGCCCGTGTTCGGACCGGTAATCGCCACTACCCGAATCTGGGGCTGAATCACGACGTTAATCGGCACCACGGTTGGCCCTTGTTCGTGTTGCTGTTGCCACACTAGCAGGGGATGGCGCAGTTCTCGCAGGGTAATGGTTTGCCCGGGGGAATGATGGTTTTGAGCGCTTTGTGCCTCATCTTGTATCCCGCGTTGAAGAAAATGCGGGGGGTTTGCTTGCAACCAGGTGCTATAGCGGGCGCGTGCTGTAGCCAAATCCAGAATCGTGACGATCGCCAATAATTCTTCTAAATCTTCGGAAACTTCGGCAATCCGTTTGGTGATGGCGCGCCGGATTGCTTCTTCTTCGGTTCGTTCAAGGGCGAGCAGAACCCGCGCTTGGTTGTTCAGGGAGACGATCGCGTGGGGTTCTACATACAGGGTTGCTCCACTCATGGAGGTGTCTTGCACGATGCCGGGAATCGCATCTTTTTGCGGCGCTTTGACGGGAATTACGTAGCGATCGCCGCGTTGGGTAATCAGTTGCTCTTGCACCGCATTGCCTTGGCGCTGCATGATGCTTTGCAATCGCTGGTAAATTTGGTCTCGGTTGTGCCTCATCCGGGCGCGAATGTTGCCGAGTTCCACACTGGCGCGATCGGCAACTTTCCCTCGTTCGTCGATACAGTGATGGATTTCTTGTTCGATTTCGGGATAGGTTCGCAGATCTTCGATGAGTCCATTGAGCGCCGACAAGTCGGCGTGGGCGTCGATTGTTCGCCGCAGTTGACGCGCCCCCGATAAGGTGGTGGCAATGGCAAGCAGTTCTTCCCCAGAGAGGATGCCTTGCAAATTGGCGCGATCGAGCGAATCGCCAATATCCTGGATGCCCTCAAACGACAGTCCACCCAACAGGCGATTTTCCAATTCGTAGAGTTCTTGCGTTTGCGAAAGCAACTCTCGGGTTTGCTCGAGGCTTTCTGGGATGGGCAGGGTTTCCGCTGCCATCGCCCCCAGCTTCGTCCCGGCAAAGGTTGCCAAGTGCTCGCACAGACGGGGCCATTCTAGGAGTTCTAATGTTTCAGACTGAATCAAAGCTGATAAGCTGAATCTGAACTTGAGGTGTTTACCCCCCTACTTTAGCTTAGTTTGGGTCGCGGCGATGGGGGGCTTGACCTCCATCGGGAGTTCGCTTTTTACACCAAGCTGCTTATTATATCACAGTTTTCTCGCTTTGACAACTTTTTTCCTTTTGGATTCCCTCTCCCCTGGTGGCGAGAACCAAAATAGTGGCTTAACACCGCTTCGAGTTCCCCCGTGGGATCCCCGTCACAGGCTTCAAAAATGCCCTCGAGGGCTTCGGTGTCTCGGTGGTTTAACGGCGCAATGGCAGCACTACAGGAACGGGCGATGGAATGCATACTACATTTCCTTTCAATTCTACTTAAAGTTTTGGTAAAGCTAAATGTATTGTCTTTAAAGATAAGATTAAGTTCCGCCGCACCACTACCGGCAAACTACTCAATTCTGCGATAACCGTGAAAATACTGAGGCGATGCGTAATATTACTCAGGCGACTGTGTGGGGGGCGTTCCGATAAAGCCTAGTAGGCATTTTGCCCACCCCAACCTAGATTGAGAGCAATTCCCCACCAATTGCGTAACTCCCAAATCATCTCAAAAGGCAAAAGCGGCTTAACTGAGAAAAAATTTGCGGCTGAACATTGACAAAGACTCAGGAGGAAATGATAGAATGAGGGAAGTACAAGTCCTAGCTGCCGGCAGGAGACTTAAGCAATATTTGCATTGCATATACGTCATGGATGCAGACAAGAGTTAATTATACCTGATGTCAACTCCCCTTGTCAAGCACTCCATCGAAAAAATTTGCGGCTGAATATTGACAGAGACTCAGGAGGAAATGATAAAATTAGAGAAG
>NZ_JAYFEQ010000779.1:0-9191 GCF_055795085.1 Phormidium sp. CCY1219
TTAGGCTGGTCAGGTGGTTAGAAGTACAAGCCCCTGGCTTTAGACATGGGGTTGGTTTCTACGGAGTCCCTGACATTATAGTAATTGTATTTTCTTGACCACATGGACAACGAAAGGGAGTGGTTGAGGCGCGACGGACAATCGTCCGTCGCGTGACCCCCCCCGGGAGGGGCGCAAGTGAGGCTTATCGCTGTGAAATGAAGCGCAATCCGCGTTCGGTACAGACGCCGTGCAAGGGGCGGTCCCAGGGTTCGATGGGTAACTCGGGGACAAACGCGAAATCAAAGATAATGCCAATCGTGGGTTTGTCGGCCCATGCGCTCTGACTGAGAAAGCGATCGTAAAAGCCGCCGCCATAACCCAACCGATAACCGCGCCGATCGCAACTCACAGCCGGAACTAGGATTAAATCCACCGCCTCCGGGGACAACAGCGGCGCGTCGGCGCTCGGTTCGGTAATGCCAAAAGCTCCCCTAGTCAGGGTATCGCCGGCACAGTAGCGATGCCAAACCAGGGATTTGCCCACACAGCGGGGAAAGCCCCATTGGTGGTGGGGGTGGATAAACAGCGGGCTGAGGTCTGGTTCTTGGCGAAAGCTGAAATAAGCGAGAATGGTTCGCGCTTGGGTAAATTGAGCAGCAGATTGCAGGTGGGATATTAGGCGATCGCTTTTCTCCCGCCATTCTTCTACAGAGAGGGATTTTCGCACCTGTAGCAGATCCCCTCTCAGTTGAGCTTTTTCCAGTTTAGGGTCGATCGCATTCACAAGTCTAACACCGAGATTTTTATCCCTCATATTTTAAACCGGATTCCTCAGTTTATCCAATTTCGAGTCAACCCGCTGACAATTGGCTCAACAAATTTCCCGAACGCTCCCGTTTCGGAGGAATCTCCGCTCGAAACGGGAGTATTGTCAGCGCCAAACCATTGAAAAATCAGCCAACTTTTAACTCATTTCCCGATACCGGAAACCGGGAATTAATCCGCATGCTTGCGATACCAATCGATGGTATTTTTAAGCCCTTCTTTAAAGCTTACCTCAGCGGTAAAACCGAATTCTTGTTTGGCGCGTTCCGTATCCAAACAGCGGCGCGGTTGACCGTTAGGTTTGTCCGTATCCCAGACAATTGCCCCATCAAATTCCATCAACTCGCAAATCAGTTCGACTAAATCGCGGATAGTAATTTCATGGCCGGTGCCCAGATTTACCGGGTCGGGTTTGTGATAGGATTGAGTGGCCATAACGATGCCGCTTGCTGCATCAGTGGAGTAGAGAAATTCGCGACTGGGGGTGCCATCTCCCCAAACCACTAATTCTTTATCGCCCCGTTGTTGTGCTTCGTGGACTTTGCGAATTAACGCCGGGATGACGTGGGAACTGCCCGGGTCGAAGTTATCTTCCGGTCCGTATAAGTTAACCGGGAGTAAATAGATGCCGTTGAAGTTATATTGTTGGCGATAGGATTGCAGTTGGACTAATAAGGCTTTTTTGGCGATACCGTAGGGGGCGTTGGTTTCTTCCGGATAGCCGTTCCAGAGGTCTTCTTCTTTAAAGGGAACTGGGGTGAATTTGGGATAGGCGCAGATAGTGCCGACACAGACAAATTTTTCCACCCCTGCTTGATAGGCAGCATGAATTAATTGAGTGCCCATCATTAGGTTATCGTAGAAAAGTTCGGCGGGTTTTTCCCGGTTTAAGCCAATACCTCCCACATGAGCGGCGAGGTGAATGATGATATCTTGTTGTTGGACGACACTCTGGCAAGCGTCCATTTTCCTGATGTCATAATCGCGCGATCGCGGTACGGTAATTTTTTCGCGATCGGCACCGGCTTTGCACAGTTGGTCGATAGTTTGCCGACCCAGAAAACCGGCTCCCCCGGTGACCAGAATTCGTTTGTCTTTTAAATCGATGCTTTCCATTGCATATCCCCTGGGCTGCTCAAGTATGTTGTAGTCTAAGTTCCAGGCGCGCGCTCCTTTGAGTATGCCGCGATCGCGAAGGAAAAGCGCCACTCGGCACGCTTTTCCTTCGGATTTGCCCGGTATTAAATGGCGCGATTAATCCACCATGCGGTGGCCGATTTCTTGGCGAATAAAGGCGCGATCGAGAATGGATTTCCCGGTGGGAGACTCGATGCCGAGGGCATGTAAGTCCGCTTCCACCATCAAGGCGACCAATTGCTCGAACGTCACCGAGGGTTCCCATCCTAATTGTTTTTTCGCCTTCGCCGGGTCGCCAATTAACAGGTCAACTTCCGCCGGACGCAGATAGCGAGGGTCGAACTCCACATAGTCTTCCCAGTTGAGGTTGACGTAATTAAAGGCTAACTGGAGAAAATCCCGGATGGAGTGGGTTTCGTTGGTGGCGATTACGTAATCGTCGGGTTGGTCTTGCTGCAGCATCAGCCACATGGCGCGCACGTAGTCTTTGGCATATCCCCAGTCGCGTTTGGCATCCAGGTTGCCCAGGTAGAGTTTTTGCTGCTGTTTGGCGACGATGCGCGCCACCGCCCGGGTAATCTTGCGGGTGACAAAGGTTTCACCCCGTCGGGGGGAGTTGTGGATCCATCCTTGTCCCACTCCCGCATGGAAGGTGCCAGAGGTGGTGGCGAAGTCAAATAGCCAACCGGTGTAGTTAATTTTGTCGGCTTTGACGACTGTATCGAGGGGTTGGCCCGGGTGGGGGTCGTCGGCACAATTCAGGGTGACGCGATAGTAAAGTCGGTCTTCTTGCTGTTCCGTGCCAATTCTCGCCGATTGGTGGAGGGTGGTGAGCGCCATCCAATACAGACCGGCTGCCATCACCGCAGAAGCAGTGCGAAATTCGGGCACCGGGGAGGCGGTGGGGGTGCGGTGGAGTTCATCTAAGCCATAAAATCCTTGTAAAAAGGCCAGTCGTTCGCGATCGCACCCATTTAAAATCCGCTTCGGAATCCGCTTGTCACCGCAACTGCTGTAAAGGGAAGCGTAGATGTAGCGACCATATTCGCGATTGCCATGCAGTTGCAGTTGAATCTTATCGGTGGCGCTACGGTTTGGCGCGATCTGTCCCCCCGTCACCTTGCGCCAACTGGCGGCGAGGCGATCGCGATCCGCAGGATTTGCCAGGGTAACGGTGATGCTTCCCGATGCGCTCACTTCCCCGCGCGCCGCCAAAACTCCCAGCAACCAGGCTTCGGTTTCGGTCAAATCGATTTGCTCGGTAGGTTGGGGAAGGTGGATTAAGGCTAAGGAGTCCCCAACTTGGATGTCGTCGGCGGGTTTTTCCAGGGTTTGCTCGTTTTGGCGGGCAAACACCCGGTGGTCGCTGGTGGCATGGTAAACTGCTCCGGGAGCGGCAATCCGATGCAAGGCTTTCGGGGAGGGGCAGTTGGCTCCATTCCAGGTGGCGGTCATGCAAGTGACTTCGGTCCAGCCATTGGCATCCCAAACCTGAAAGCGATCGCCCCGGACGAGGTTTGTGGTGTGGCGATCGCCGGGGTTCCCCTCCCTGGAATGGGGAACCATATCTTCAATGGGAAGGATATCGATTAAGCCGTCTTGGCGAACGATGACTGGGGTTTGCGCCGTGACGCACTCGTGGTTGAACAAAATTCCATTGCAGGCAAATAGGTCGTAGGATTCGCGATAGTTGACGGTTTGCCAGTGGGAGTAAACTTTGGCGCAGGAATAGGGACTGCGCGGATAAAATGGGGTGGTCTCTGTTTGCGGGATTTCCTGCACTTTGCCAAACATCTCCGAGGATCCGGCTTGATAAAAGCGGACTTGGATCCCGGTGCGGTGTTGATAATCCCGAATCGCTTCGAGCAGGCGCAGGGTTCCCATCGCCACGGTATCCACGGTGTACTCGGGGGCGTCAAAGCTCACCCGCACGTGGGATTGCGCCCCTAGGTTGTAAATTTCTACGGGTTTGACTTCTTCGAGAATTCGGCGCAACGTGACGCCATCGGTCAAGTCGCCGTAGTGCAGAAATAATCGGGCATCTTGTTTGTGGGGGTCTACGTAAATGTGATCGATGCGATCGGTGTTAAAGGTGGAGGTTCGGCGGATAATTCCGTGAACTTCATAGCCTTTTTCCAGCAGCAATTCGCTGAGGTACGACCCGTCTTGACCGGTGATGCCTGTGATTAATGCCCGCTTGCGTTCCGTCATCCTCTATTTTTCCTCTAGATCTGTGGTTGGATGGGCAGGACGATCGAGCGCGATCGCGTCAGTCGCTCGACTGACAAGCACCCTGGATTTTTCCCTGCTCTTGCCTCCTGCCCCTATGCTTACTTTGCGCTCCTGAGAGGGGACTTATTAAATTGGGTTTTTTTGCTCCCCGCGCTACTTCACCCTCGGGGGAAGTTCCGGTTGGCGTTGGGTCTGTTGGACCCTAGGGTTCCAAGCTGTGCCCGGAACTCTAGCGCTCGCGACTCCCCTCGATCTTGATTCCACGGAGTCTTAAATGATTAACAGTTTACCGCGAAATCTTCACCCTCATGTGAAGTTCCGGTGTGGGTTTGACAAAAATTTAACAAAGCTTTGGCTGCGCGACGGGTTCGGGCAGGAGCGATCGCAAATGATTTCTGTTTCCGGGTGGGTTCTATTGCCCTAAACCAGCTTTTCCCTATCTTTTTCTGAAGGAATTGGCGCTTTGTTTATGGGATTTCGACTGGCTCCCCTATGTCCCCCTTTGTTAAAACATGGTTTTTCCTGCAGCAAGTCGCTGCTAAATCTTAATAAACTGTCCCGGTCTATCGGGCACAGTTTATTAAGATTTTTAGGGGTTAGTAAGCCCCGTTATCTTTGGGGAACAATACGACTTTTAGGGTTTTCAAGATAATCCACATATCCATCCAAAAGTTCTGGAAATTGACATAGTAAACGTCAATTTGAATTCTCCGATGATAGGGAATGTCGTTTCGCCCCGAAACTTGCCACAACCCGGTAATTCCTGGCTTGATGGTTAGCACTTTATCAATATGTCGCCCATATTTTGGAAGTTCTTCGACCACTAAAGGACGAGGGCCGACCACGCTCATTTCCCCTCTCAAAACATTCCAGAATTGAGGGAATTCATCTAGACTCGTTATTCTCAAGAAATGGCCGATCCAGGTGATTCTAGGGTCGTGCTTGAGCTTGAAGCTATCTTCAAATTCTTCTCGGAGATTGGGCGATGTTTCCATAAGATCCAGCAAAATTTCGTCGGCATTTTGCACCATCGTTCGGAATTTGATACAACCGAACTTTTTATGGTTTTTCCCCACGCGCTCTTGCAGGTAAAAGATGGGTCCGGGGGAACTGATGTAAATCAGCAGCCCTAAAATTACGTACACTGGGGAAAACAGTATCAAAACGCACAGGGAAAACAGTACGTCGAACAGCCGCTTGACAAATTCTGCGTCTATACCAACGAGGATTCGCCAAAAGGCACGCTTCGTAACCGCCTGAATGATTTTGCCGGAGATGAGTTGGCTATCGGCAGTCATCTTACTCCTCTAATTCACACCACACACAGTCCTGATTGTAAAGCCTTCAGACAATTTGCATTGCGTCTGGAGATTACAGGGGACTTTCAGAGTTGACCCGATCGCCTCTTTCCAAGTGCCTGTGGGACTTGTCCGGCGTTTTTCCCTTCGGGTTTCCATCGCCTCGGGGGGATCGATCCGCGATCGCTGGGCAGGTGTTAGAAATTAATTATCTGTAACTCCTTCCTGCATTGGTGAACTGCCGGGGGTTGGCTTTATTCCCTCCCGGAGGGATGCCCGGGTTCGCCACAAGATTCCAGGAAGGTTTTGTAACGCTGTTGAAAGACTTTCGGGGAGAACTGTAAAGCCCGGGCGAGGGCTTGGTGAGGGTTAAACTGCGATCGCAGCGCCTCAAAGGTTTCTACCGCTTCCATTAACGCCGCTTCGGTTTGCGCCGGAAACAATAACCCGGTACCAGTTTGCGGATATTCCCGCAGATCCAGTACCGTTTCCCTGGCCCCCCCTGCACCATAAGCGATCGCCGGGGTACCACAGGCTTGCGCTTCCACCAAGGCCATGCCAAAATCTTCACAGGCGGCATAGACAAAGGCTTTGGCTCGAGCCATATAGTCCTCCACCACCGCATCGGGCTGAGATCCCAGCACTTGCACGTTAGGACCGGCGATCGCCCGAATTTCGGCCAACTGCGGCCCGGTCCCGATCGCCACCAGGGGTTTTTCCAGTTGGTTAAAGGCGCGAACGATTAAGTCGATTTTTTTATAAGGCACCAGTCGCGAAACCGTCAGGTAAAATTCTTCCTTGTCCAGTTGAAATGAAAAGCGATCGACATTCACAGGCGGATAAATCACCTCCGCCTCTCGCCGATAACAGCGCCAGATCCGACGCGCGGTATGTTGCGAGTTGGCAATAAAATAATCCACCCGGTTGGCGGAAATCGCATCCCACTGGCGCAGGCGATGCAGCAAATAGCGCGTCAAGATTCCCTGAATTCCCCGACCCGAGGAACTGTGATTGAGATAATCAAAGGTTAAATCCCACGCATAGCGCATCGGGGTATGGCAGTAACAGATATGCGTCTGGTGCGGTGCGGCGAGTACCCCTTTGGCCACGGCATGGGAAGAAGATAAGATCGCGTCATACTCCCGCAAATCCAGTTGCTCGATCGCCAAGGGTAAAAAGGGCAGATATTTTTGCACCCCGGTGCGCGCGAAGGGAAACTTTTGTAAAAAGGTGGTGCCGATCTCCCGCTTAAACAGGTAGCTGTCGGGATTGGTTGATTCAAAATCAATCAAGGCATAAAGGTCGGCGTCAATAATGTTGAGTATTTCTTTGACCACCAGTTCCGAACCTCCAGTGGCATGAGGGGTTAGCCATTCATGCACCAGAGCATAATTTTTCACCATTATTCGCGACAATGTACGGGGTATTACAGTTGAGCAACGGTCAGAATTCACCCAGCCGGGAAACCGAAAAAAAGAATTCGGCAAGGCATTGGGAATCCTTCAAACGGGCGCGATCGCAACCTGCGAAGGGCAATAAAAGCACCCAACTTAACCTACGGTATCATACTTTGCTTTTCTCCACACTCGCTCGGGGGCGATCGGTTCGCGTTTCTTGACTTATTTTGCTTCTAGATTGCAATTTTAGCTACCTCTGGCCTGGGCTAAGTGCAACGTTAGCTACGGATTTTAAGTATAAAGCCGCTGATTATCCACCGTCGTGGTTAGTTAGTTGGGACAGGTTGTTGGCATTCAAGTCATAGAGATAGATATCACCCCCACGAGAAAATCCTGAATCCAGTTCGGACAGATCGGTGGTTCCTCGCTAAAGTAGCTTCGAGTCGGTAGTCGTCTAAATTGATAAGACATAAAAAGCGGCGGGTTTCATTATTGATATTGATGTGAAAAGTCCGCCAGTGTTGCAAGGCTTGTTCTTCGTCGAATTCCGCGCGATCGGCTTGCAGGGAGCGATAATAATTAGGGTTGCATGGTAGGGAAAGAGCGACGGTTATTATTCTTCTCTTTTGCGAGGGATAAGGATGAATTGTATTTTTTTGGCAATGGGAGAGAGCCTCAAGCGTGACCCCATGAGGTTCTCCTGGGAAGAGATTGCCGATCGCGCCCCCAGATAAATTATGGAGTATTATGAGATAGCTTAGATCTGGTTCGGCACTTCGCCCGCCAGAATTCTGGGGTTTGAAAATAGTATAAATTTGCACTTGCACCTTCCAAGCCACAGGGATGATGTCTGAACCTTTTGCTCATCATCGTTCACCCTGAGAACGAAAAAAACGGACGATCTTGGTAACTTAGCTTTCGGGCGAGGGATTTTGAGGTGGTGCGTGAAGGTTGAGAGAGTTGGGTTAGCGCTTGCGAAAAACCGTTGCACTCCGCAGGTTTCTGTGAGTTTGCCGTATAAAGTGGGGCGAGGTAACGGGAAAATTGAGCATGAAAAATTAAGAATTGAGACTTTGTTAGCGTCTCGAATTCGATTCACAGGGGTGGGTTGTGCAGTGTATGGGTTAGAGATAATCGGCGCTTGGCCATTTTCTCTGATAAGGGGAAGTGAAAGATAGGCAGCCTATAGCCTCCGTCGGTGGGTGTTTGTGGGGGAGGGGACGGGAGTGGGACGGTTGTGGAAATGTGAGTAGCGCGATGAGAAGGGTCTTTTCTCAGCTTATACTATATTGATAACTCCTAAAGTTGAAATTGCAGCTTTGCCACTAGTGAGGGTTTGCTACCTGCATTTGGGGGATGGAGGGGGTGAAGGGAAAATTCTCGCCAATGTCATCAAGCGATCGCAAATGGCGTCCGAGGCTTTCCCCCGCGCTACCCCTATGGATCGGGCAAAATTGGGCATGCGGAGGGTGAGATTGGCGGGGCTTTCAGAGGGTGAGTGTAGCGGTGTGGAGAGCGCATTTCCCACCCCCGCGATCGCGACAGTAGACCTCTCCAAAAATACCGATTTAGGAACGGTGGCATAAGGGTTTGAGAACCTTTTCTGGAGAAGTCTAGTGAAGACGGGGAGGAGTGGGAAATGCGCCGGAAAATCAACGGGAAGGGAAGATTTATCATCACTCAGGGGCAAGCGGTGAAAACCGTGGTAAAAAAGAGGAAGAGCAGTTGGGGCGTCAGGTAGAATAGAAAGGCAGTGGGAGGCTATGGTTCCAGACCGATCGCACCTTCTAAGTTGGCACCAAAAAAGTTAACTTCCTTGATATTCGCGCCTCGGAAATTAGCTCTACGTAAGTCTGCCCCATAAAAATTGGCTTTACTCAAATCTGCCGAATCGAGATTGGCATCCAACAAGACGGTGCCCAAGAGATTAGCCGTACTTAAGTTAGCCGAATTGAGGTTCGCCTGGGTTAAGTCAGCCATTTGAAAATTTGCTCCCGTTAAATCAGCGCCTCGCAAGTCTGCTGTCTGGAGGTTGGCATTACTCAGGTTGGCATTAATTAAATTAGCATCGGTTAAATCGGCACCACGCAAATCAATGCCGCTCAAGTCAGCGCCATTGAGATTGCATCGCTGACAAGTCTTGGTTTCTCGCAATTGAGCCAGATCCCCAGTATTGGGTTGCGCGATCGCAGGGGAGGCGATCGCGAAGGACGCCACCAGGGACATTGTTAGGGCAATTTCTAGTTTCATCAGAAATTAGGGTTGGTAAGGGGGAGAACGGAAACCCTCGTCATTTATGCGTAGGGAGGAGTTCTCCCCC
>NZ_JAYFEQ010000780.1:0-8923 GCF_055795085.1 Phormidium sp. CCY1219
AATAGTCTCAATAGACTCGATGGGGCAGGCAGGACTTAAGCGCAATGCGTAAATTGCTTAAATGCCCTGCCTGCCCCGTCGAGTTTCAGCTTCGATTATATCATATCCAAACGAAAAATCCAGTTTTTTTAAAGCGCGATTGGCATTAAGAGATTTTTCTGCAACCAATTCAGTGGGTCTGCAACAGAATTTGTCCTGGGGGGTGAAGGGCGATCGCCCCCGGAATTCGGGCAATCAATTCTTGTCAAATACCTACCGAAACATCACCCTACGCCAATACTAGCCGATTAGCGGATAAAATTCTATGAAGCATCCCACACCGAATCCCAGACCATGTTAAACGACCTAATTGGCAAACTGTTACTGTTTGCGCCCAGACTAGCAGGGAGTCTGCTGATTTTACTAGCATTCTGGTTGGGCAGCATTGTCCTGCAAAAAGTCATCCGCCGCCTAATTGTCAGCAGCAAATTAAATCGAGATGCCCTGAAACTCCTCGAACAAACTGCCACCAGCATCGTCTCGATTGTTGGCATCGTCACCGCCTTAGGAACCCTTGGGATTGATGTTTCTGCGTTAGTAGCCGGGTTAGGACTGACGGGATTTGCCGTGGGACTCGCCCTGAAAGATATTCTGTCCAACTTCGTTTCCGGGGCGTTAATTTTGATTTATCGTCCCTTTCGGCGCAACGATCGCATTTCCGTTGCCGGATTTGAAGGTACGGTGATTGATATTGATTTACGATATACCACACTCCAAGCAGAGGAGAAAAAAATTTTAATCCCCAATGCGTCTATTTTCACCCATACAATTTGCATCATTCAACCTAATGAGGTGAAGATTATCACCAAAAAAATGGGTTAAATTTGCCAAAACGCGCCGATTGCTGAAATTTAGCGGAGCAAATCGGTGCGGGTTTACGATAGATTTTGAGTAAAAACGATTGAGGTCAATGAATATTCTGATACCCATTGGACTCGGGTTGATACCCGGGATTTTTTGGTTGTGGTTATTTTACTATAAATGCCGAGTTGCACCCGCGCCAAAATCGGTGCTAGTCAGACTGTTTGTCTGGGGGATATTGCTGGCAATTCCCGTAGTGCTTTTACAAATGCCATTTTTTTACCTGTTGAAATCGCACCTATTTTTATTTACCGTTGTTGCGCCCCTGACGGAAGAATATGGAAAATATTTTATCGTGAGGCGATCGCTGTATCGGCGTGCGGACTTTACCGAACCGATGCAAGGGATGATGTATGCAGTAACCGTTTCCCTAGGATTTGCTTCGATTGAAAATATCTTTTATTTGCTTGCCACTTATTTAGAACGTCACGATTTCACCGGACTTGTAGGGCAACTGAATAGATACGAAATCCTGTTATTTGTATTTGCGGTGCGGGCGCTGCTATCCGTTCCCGCTCATGCTTTATGGGCAGGGTTGTGGGGATATCCCTTGGGAGTAGCGAAGTTTTCTGCACAAGAAGTTGGGAAAAAGTGGGTTCGCAATGGGTTGATTGTGGCAATTATTGGCCACGGATTGTTTAATTGGATGTTAGTTTTCGCTCCAGGTGCCGCCGTGGTGTTGTTGCTATTGATTGGATGGGGATGGCGGCGGATATCGCGCCGCATGCAAGGGGCGATCGCCAGGAGGACAGAAGGCGATCGCTGACAGTGCGTTCCATCGCCAGTATCGGGACTTTCCCCATTTTCCAGCAAAATATTCTAGAATATCTGTAAACCTGTAAACTTCGCCCATTTAGAATAGCAACTCACAGACAATGAACGATTTTATCAATGGTCTTCTCGGTCGCCATCCAGAACGAATGAAAGCGCAAGTGGAAATTTACACCTGGCAAACCTGTCCTTACTGTATCCGCGCCAAACTGCTGCTGTGGTGGAAAGGAGTTGACTTCACCGAATACAAGATTGATGGCGATGGTGCAGCGCGGGTAAAAATGGCCGAACGGGCAAATGGGCGGCGTACCGTTCCGCAAATTTTTATCAACGATCGCCATATTGGTGGATGCGACGAACTGTATGAATTGGATAGCAAAGCAGAGTTAGACTCCCTGTTAACGGCGGAACCTGCATAGTCCCGTTAAATTGTCAATATTTTTGGCAAAAAAACTCGCTTTTCGCCTTTCCGTGGGAAAGAGAGAAAAAGCGATAGGGCGAGATGAAACGAGTTATTTTGGCAGGTAGGTAGAGGGGAATAGCAAGATGAATTATCTGGTTATCTATGATGGAGATTGCAATCTTTGTACGAATTTGGTGCAAGGGTTAGAAAATTTGGACAAAGGCGATCGCTTTAGCTACATTCCGATGCAGGATGAAGAGACGCTGGCGCAACTGGAGATAACGCCGCAAGAGTGCGAAGGAGGGATGATTTTAATCGATAGCGATCGCCTGGAAAGGCGGTGGCAAGGTAGCGATGCGGCGGAAGAAATTGGCAGCTTGTTACCGGGGGGGAATCTGTTTGTAAATGCCTATCGATCGCTACCGGGAATGAAGTGGATGGGCGATCGGGTTTACGAGCAAATCCGGGATAACCGCTATCAGCTATTTGGCAAGCGAGAGAACACCTATCAATCTGCCTATAGCGGCAATTGCCACACCTGTAGTAATCAACCATGAATCTGCCGATTTGCGATGCGGAGTATTTGAGGCACCGACAGTGGATGAGTCGGGCGATGGAACTGGCGCAGGCGGCGGGAGAGGCGGGAGAAGTGCCGGTAGGGGCGGCGATCGTCAATCCCGAAGGAGAAGCGATCGCCGAAGCGCAAAATCGGCGAGAACGAGATAAAGACCCTACCGCCCATGCCGAAATTCTGGCATTGCGCGCCGCCGGCAATGCCTTGCAAAACTGGCATTTAAACGGCTGTACCCTTTACGTGACCTTAGAACCTTGTCCCATGTGTGCCGCCGCGATCGCCCAGTCTCGCATCAGTCTCCTGGTTTATGGTGCCGATGACCCCAAAACTGGCGCAGTTCGCACAGTGATGAATATTCCCGATAGCCCTTGCTCGTTTCACCGTTTATCCGTACTCGGCGGCATCATGGAATCCCCTTGTCGAGCACAGCTACAATCTTGGTTCGCCCAACGAAGACACCGCCCTGTCGATGAGCGTTCTTAAGCCCCATTTTTCCCTAACCCACCCGCCGCTTTCGGAAATACATACCCTATTTAATCCGCTTTTTTGTTCGTTGAAAATTTAGCTAATTTTAGGGTAATCATATTTTGCACTTAATTGGAAAAAATAGTTGAAACTGAGTTTAAACTTACTATTAAATTGGGCAAGTAAATGAGGACAACACAAGCCGGAAAAACAAATCAAAAAAGAACGTCAACCGAATCAATCACCGCGCAAGTTTCTCCCAGGTTGCTTAAATTGATTTATCCATTGGCGCGGTTTTTGGTTTTGCCAATTTATTTTCGCGGTTTAGAGGTAACGGGACAAGAAAATATTCCCCGAGAAGGACCCGTTATCTTGGCCCCAACGCATCGTTCGCGCTGGGATGCAATTGTGGTGGGATATACGACCGGAATTTCTGTTAGCGGACGACATCCGTATTATATGACTTCCGCCGATGAATTTCAGGGAATTAAAAAGTGGTTAATCCCGAAGTTAGGCGGATTTCCCGTCGATCGCGATCGCCCGGGAATTAGCAGTTTCCGTCATGGGATTGAATTGCTGCAACAAAAACAGGCGATCGTGATTTTTCCTCAAGGCGGGATTGTACGCGATCGCGAAATTGGCCGACTCAAACCCGGATTAGGGCGTCTTGCTATGCAAGCGAGAGCAATGCAACCGGATATCGACATTAAAATTGTCCCCATCGCCCTAAAATACGATCCGTTTATTCCCAAATGGCGCTGTGATGCCATGGTTTGCATTAGCAAACCCTTAAACGTAGCCAATTATCCCTCAGACAAACCCAAAGAAAGCGCCATCCAACTCACCGCCGATTTGAAAGAAGCCCTTCAGGCGATCGACCCCGAATAACTCGGGCGCAACCATAAACCGTAGGGGATGGGAGTACAAAGAAAATAAAGGCGGGGGTGTCACCCACCGACTGAATCGAAGGGAAGAATGGGTGTTATGCTATTTTTAACTCGTTCCCCGGCGATCGCAGAGGCATCCCACCAGAGCGACCACTTCCCCCTCAATAAATGTGCGGTGGAGGCATCCTTGCCAAAGGATAGAATTTTTCCCTGTTTCCCAAACTACCTCAGTTTTCCCAAAGAGGGGTTTTTCAAATTTTATTGCTAGATTAAAACGGTAGAACGAGCAACGATCGCGAATTGTTTTCGGATAAGACATGTAGGGACACAAGAGAGGAAAAGAAGATGGAAAAAGCCACATTTGCAGCCGGTTGTTTTTGGGGAGTGGAAGAGCGGTTTCGCCAAGTGGAGGGGGTGATTTCTACTGCTGTGGGCTATACGGGCGGACATTTTCCCAATCCCTGTTATTTAGATGTTTGTGCTAGAATTACCGGGCATGCGGAAGCCGTGCGAGTGGAGTACGACCCGCAGCGAATCAGTTATGAGGAACTGCTAGAAGTGTTTTGGGCTAGCCACGATCCGACGCAACTGAATCGCCAAGGTCCCGATCGCGGAGAACAATATCGCTCGGCTATTTTTTATCATAGTCCCGCCCAGGAAAAAGCGGCGCGATCGGCCAAACAGAAGTTACAGTTATCGGGCAAGTACGATAAAGATATCGTCACGGAAATTAAACCCGCCAGTGAGTTTTGGATGGCGGAAGAGTATCATCAGCAATATGTGGACAAAAAACGCCACGTTCGGAAAAGAGATAGCCGAGCCAACCTCTAATTATAGCACTTTTAGGGGGAAAATGGCAAAGGTAAAAATCGGTAATTTACTGACGTTGAAACACCACCGATAAATTATTGGCTGGCATGTCGAGGGTTTCGATTAACGTCAGATGATTTTTTTGTGCCACTTCCACCACTTCTTCTAAATCGCGTACCCCCCAGGTGGGATTTTGCCACTGCAACATTTGGTCAAAGGCTTCGTTACTCGGGGCGGTATGTTGGCCTTTTTTTTTGAATGCGCCATACAGATAAAGAATGCCGCCGGGATTGAGAATTCGATTAGCTCCTGCCATCAATCCCAAGGTAGATTCCCAGGGGGAAATATGCAACAAATTAATTGCAGCGATCGCGGTAATGTCGGGTAAGTTTTGCGGGGTAGCGGACTCGGTTTCTACTGCCCAAGTGGGCGATCGCACGTCAATATTCAGAGGCGGTAAAAGATTATCGGCACCCAATTCACTTCTCCAAGCGTCAATACTTCCACGCGATCGCGCCTCTGGTTCGCTAGGTTGCCAAAAACGCGGTTGCAGGCGCGGCGCAAAAAACACCGCATGTTCGCCAGTTCCGCTAGCCACTTCTAACACCGTACCCGTTTGTGGTAAAACCCGTTGCAACACAGACAAAATCGGTTCTCGGTTGCGTTCGGTTGCCGGCGCAGATAATTTCAAAGAGGACGGATAATTCATGGGTGGAAATATTGCAATAAATTACGCTAAATCGGCGATCGTCAAGCCCAATGCTAATAGCAAAAGAATATCATAAATCGGTCATCATGTTAAGCCAGCTCTGAAAATTATTGTCCCTACCGACTTCCCCGAGGACAAGTGACTAATGACCAATGACAAGTGACAAATGCCAAGTGACCCATCGCCACCCACCAATGATTCCACCGATCCACTGCTGGCAATTTTTGTCCGAACGCCCGCCAACATCAGAGTCTTTGGTTATCTTAGAAAAGAAAAGAGTAGCATACAGATAACTGCGATGAATACAACACCGACGACGACAACCGAGACGCCTGGAGAAACCCCAGTAGAGGTGGGGACAGAGATACAGAGGAGCGCGATCGCTGCAGAGGGGGAAAAATGCGCCCCCGGAGGGGAAAATCCCGAGGAATTCGACGTGCTAGAAGCGTGGTATCCGGTGCATTACCTGGAGGATCTGAGCCAATCGACCCTGACTCGTTTCACCTTGCTGGAGCGAAATTTGGTCATCTGGTGGGATCGCAACGGGCAAACCTGGCGCGCCTTTGAGGATAGCTGCCCTCACCGCCTGGTTCCTTTATCTGAAGGGCGAATTAACGAAGAGGGCTTGTTAGAGTGTCCCTATCACGGGTGGACATTTGCCGGAAATGGGCAGTGCGATCGCATTCCGCAACAGGAACAAGGATCCAACCCAACAGCCTCGAAACGCGCCTGCGCGGTTTCTCTGCCCACCACCACCCGCCACGGGATGTTATTCCTGTATCCAGGCAAACCGGAAAACGCCGAAAAAACTGCGCTTCCGATTATTTATCCGCTTGAAGAGTCACCGGATGGCTGGGTGTGTTTGAAGACCTTTCGAGACTTGCCCTATGATGCCCTCACCCTGCTAGAAAACGTGCTAGACAGCAGTCACGTGCCCTACACCCACCACGGAACCGTAGGCAACCGCGCCTCTGCGGGAGCTGTGGAACTCGAAGTCGTTTCTTTCGGAAAACAGGGATTTGAAGGACTGTGGGAAGAAGGGCCGCGACAAGGAACCCTCGGGCGGCAAACGACTACATTTGTAGCACCGTCTCTCATGTGGCACGACCTGACCTCGAAACAATTTGGCCGCACTCTCACAGTGGTTTATGCTACGCCGATTCGCAAAGGGGAATGTCGCTTATTTGCCATATTTCCGTTTAAATTCTCCTCGAAAATTCCCGGGCTATTTATGAAACTGACGCCGCGTTGGTTCAATCATCTGAGACAACATGCGATTCTGGAGGACGACCAAATTTTCCTGCACTACCAGGAACGCAATTTGGAAGCCAAAGGCGGGAGTCCTCAGTTTGCCCAAGCGTTTTATTTGCCCACCAAGGCGGATCGGTTTGTGGCGCAGTTACACCAGTGGGTAAATCAGTATCGCATCGATCCGTTCCCCAGCCACAGTTTACCTCCCCGCCGCTCTACGGAACAGCTTCTCGATCGCTATCATTCCCATACGATACATTGTGCGAGTTGTTCCACTGCGTTGGCGAATGTTAAGCGGGTGCGGAATATCGCCGGGATTGCAGCAGCGATCGCCTGGATAATTGCCCCAGCGCTGCTGGTGTTCCTGGAGGATACCCCAACCGTGGCGATCGCCTTTTGCACCGTTGTGAGCCTTGTCTGCGGTGCGATTTGGCTGCGCCTGGCCCAGCTAGAGCGGGATTTTTATCGCGGGAGTGAAGTGCCGACCAGAAATCTGCCGAATTAAGTCCCCTGCTATGGGCTAATTCACCGGCTCTAAATGGATATCAAGTCTGGCGGAATAGCTGTAAAAAGAATGAGTCCCTGTAGGCTTTCTTGAACTGCCAAAGCGGTATTTCAATCCAGTGCTTTTACTGGCCATCCACCGGACGCGATATGATATTCTTTTTCTAACTGCTCGATAGAGAACTGTGAATTGCTCAGTAAGGACACGGCAGTGCCGTGTCCCTGATTCATTCGAGGCGATCGCGCGACTCGAGGCGTCCGGTTCTGTGCGATCGAGGGTCAGAAATGCGTCCAGGTGAAAATCAGATGAATGGGAAGGGCGAATTGGAGACCAAAAAATGGGGGTGGTGGGGTTGGGTTAGTTTATATGTAGGTGGCGATTTGAGTGTTAATTTTGAATTAGCACAAAATTTAGGTGGTGTCAACTCTCAGCTCACACGTGGGGCGAATTGAGAAAAAAGATGGGACGCAGGATTACCGCGTCCCATGAAAGACAACTAACCGTCAAATACCTGGACTTACACCAATTTCAGGTTAGGATAGTAAGTCAAAATGTCATCGGTGGTGAGAGTGTCGCCTTTTGCTTGCGGGGTCCAGAGGATTTCAAAAGCTAACAACTGCTCGCTACCGATACCGCCGATTTGACGTAATGCTTCGCGCAGTTCTTCGGAACTGTTAACATTGGGCAATTGCATTTTGCCGAGGGTTCCGACAATTAAATTCACCACAATATATTCGCTCGGCCCTTCGGATTCGTCAGAGGGGAGAGACTTGGTAGAGTCAGCTTCGCGCAGTTGGTTGTTGACATTGGAGAGGGTTTCTTCTTGCACTTTAGAGCGTTCCCCCAGAGCAAGCTGGTTGAAGCGTCCTTCGGCGCTAGAGAGGCGAGTTTGCTCGGAACTGGTTGCGCCATAGACCCAATATTCCGGATGGCGCAGTAAGGCGAGGCTAGCTTCTTGCAGCACTTGGGCGCGACCTTGCTCGGTGTTGGTATTTGCCGATGCGGCGAGGCGATCGAGTTCCTCTTGCAGGTCGCGGGCTTGGGCTAACAGACCCACTTGAACTTTGGAGATAGCCACCGGGGGGTTGCTGGCGTATTCCACGGATTCTTCGGTACCCACGCGACGGAAAGTTTGCACGAGGAAGTTAGCGATCGCGATAAAAATCAGGATACTAAACAAGCCGCCAAAACCGCCGCCGAAGCCAAAGAAAGGCAAGAGGAAGGGGAAGCCGAAGCCACCGCCGCCGAAGCCGCCACCGGGGCGCTGATAGGAGCGGCTGGGGGGAGAGAAGGTGCGGCTGGGCCCTCTAAAAGAGCCACCGCCAATGCGACCGCCAGTGCGTGCGGCTAAGGCTCCATCGGCGTAGGAGAAGACCAACACCAGAACCAGGGCGATCGCCACTAAAGGTTTGAAAAGGGGTTTAATTGCCGAAAGCAGTTTTCTATACATAATCGGTGGGCTGTTTTGCATTGCATCAAAAGATTCCAGAGATTGGGAGCCGCCTGGGTGTCACCCCAGGGGTTCGTCGCCGGAACCCGCGACGAACAGACCCCGAGGTCTGTCGTCCCCTTTGTGACGTACTCCCGACGCCGACCGCTTAGGCGGTACGGCGCGGGCTTCTGCGCCCAGACCTTTGAGATCTGGGTT
>NZ_JAYFEQ010000781.1:0-400 GCF_055795085.1 Phormidium sp. CCY1219
CCAAAGAGAATCTATGAATAAGCGGAAATCACTCAGCCAGTACGGCTGGGTGTTGTTTGTTTTGGGGGGATTTTTTCCCTACAGAAAACGCCAATTAAACCGCGTCGCTTGTAATTCCCCGGTGGTGGGAAATGGAGCTTATCGCTAGTAGCAACAGGCGAAAAAATATGTAAAGTTTCGTATCATTTACTGGCAAAATTGAGGAAATGCGCTATAGTAGTAAATGAAGCGTTAATCAAGCATTGATGCTTCCCTGACAGATTCAGCGTACAATTTACCCATAAAGAGGTTCAAACTGTTTAATCCAAAATCTGTCTCGTATCACACCAACAACACCCGCCTTGGAACGCTGATATTTCCCATACTGGAAATATCGGGAGCAATGAAACTGTAGGGTTGA
>NZ_JAYFEQ010000782.1:0-1061 GCF_055795085.1 Phormidium sp. CCY1219
TCAATCACCTTTTATCTCTCGCCAATGAAACGCCTTTGCTACCGACATTTCTGCATGATGCAAGTCTGCCCTCACGGTATGTTAAGCCCCTTTCATTTGGGTCAAAGAGTTGGTGATAGGAGTCTATCATATCATTGCGGCTAAAGCCTCGCCCGTCGCTTGGTAGCCCCGTCTCTTTAGAGCGGGGCTACCAAGCTCCCGAGTTTTTTTCGTGTTTGATTCTACGCTTCTTAGATAAATTTTATCAATACCGGAGGTTGCTATGACTTCACCTGACCCCAATCAATTTACCTCAGACCCAGCCCCACTCCAGAAGTCTGATGTTAAGATTCCCTCAGAAATTCTGCTCAGCGTCCTCACCCCGCCCCTGTTACTGACGCTATGGGGGGGCAAAGCGCTCTCGGAAATTCTCCAGTCCCTCGGTTACGCCAGCGAAGAAGTTTTTCGCGGCGATCGTCTCCCCGTCCTGAACTTTCCCCACCGCGAACCCGATTAATTCATTGGTCATTGGTCATTGGTCATTGGTCATTGGTCGCTGGTCAATGACCAATGACCTATGTCAGGGTTTGTTGGTCCAATGGTATGGGCGGAAATACCTTCTGAGCTGTTGCGAACTTCCTGCCGATTGGTTTGGCCTGGAGGGTTCTTGTTTTCCTCTCGTCGCCTGTTTCGTAGCCTGCTTCCTTATTCTGGCGGCGTTTTCTGAGTCGAAGTGGTATAATAAATTCCAGCTGTGCGATTCGTTCTCGCAAAAGTGGAAGGTAAGTACCTAAAACGAAAAGCGGGGCAAGGAAAATAGCCTCCTAAGGCTAAAAACCCCAGAAAACGTAAAGTCTAACGGTTGGCCAAAAATAAAACGGTGTAAACTGATACAAAATAGCCAATCAAAACCTCGGAAAACTGAAGGCTAAGAGAATTTTACAATTCTTCACAAAAGTCTGTACAATCCGACGGAAAACTGGGAAACCTTGACAACTGAATGCTGATGGTGGTGAAAGCCCACCCCATGAAGTGTGTCATGTGAAAGCACCTCCCCCACGGTAGCGACTGGTCATCAATCC
>NZ_JAYFEQ010000783.1:0-36279 GCF_055795085.1 Phormidium sp. CCY1219
AGCAAATTGGTCGTGAATAAAGCGGGTCACTGAGTGAAATTAAAATCGTTTAAACGAGAGAAATTGTATCATTCTTCGGGGGGATAATCGCGGGATTAGATAAAGCGGAGTTTAACCCGAGTTTTCTCTCAACCGGATGTGGGATTGGTCATAAAAAAAGGTGGGCAAATTGCCCACCTTAGAGAGAAGCATGATGAGAGCGAATTAATATCCCATTGCTGAATTTTCCACAGAAACCACAACTCCAGGACTTTGATTGGCGATGCGGTCTACTGCAGCTACTGCATAGGTTCCCGCTTGAAGACCCGCCAGGGAATTGGTGGCAGAATTGAGAATTTTCACCAGTTCCCAATTATTGCCATTTAACTGATAAACGGTCCAATAGCGAATATCATTGGATGGGGCACGATTCCAGGTAATGGCATTGGCCTGTGAGGTGACTTGGGTAGGCGGTGCTGGTGGTACGGAATCCAACCAAGGCATCGCCGGGGGAAGTGCGGGGGAATAGTAAACCGAATTTTTGAAGCGATCGTTAATTCCGAGCCGATTTTCCTTAAACACTTTCATACTGAAGAAAATATTTCCCAGGGAAAGGTTATCGGATTGTTGGCGAGAGATTTCTACCTGTCTTTCAAACTCGGAAATCGGCCAATTCGTGCCGTCGAGTTTGCTCAAATAGTTCCCGGCATAAATATGACGGCGCAGGGGATTGTTTTCGCTCCACCATTGCAACAAAACGGGGTAACTTTGTTGCGGGGGGTCGATGCGCCAGTAGAGTTGGGGAGCGAGGTAATCCAACCAGCCTTCATCGAGCCATTTTTTCACATCAGCATAGAGTCCTTCGTACTGATCGAAGCCAACAATTCCTTCTACTTTGTCGGGACGATAAATGCCGAATGGGCTAATGCCAAATTTGACGTAGGGTTTTTCGGATTTGATTCCAGCCCAGATCCGTTGAATCATTTGATTGACATTTTCCCGCCGCCAGTCAGGGCGAGAAAGGGTACCGCCTGCGGCTTGATATGCGCGGTAGGTGGCGTCATCGGGAAAGCTGATTCCTTCTTTGGGATAGGGATAGAAATAATCATCGATGTGAATGCCATCTAAGTCATAGCGACGCACCACATCCATGATGACGTTGTAGGTCCAATCTTGAACTTCTTTTACTGCCGGATCCATCCATAATAAATCGCCATATTGATAGGCGTATTGCGGATAAACCGAGGCGATGTGATTGGCAGTGAGGGGATATTTTTCACTGGGCATCTTGGCGCGGTAGGGGTTGAACCAGGCATGAAGTTCGATGTTGCGTTTGTGGCTTTCGGCGATCGCGAATTCCAAGGGGTCGTAAAACGGTTGGGGCGCTTTCCCTTGGGTACCCGTCAGCCACCCACTCCACGGCTCGATTTCTGAGGCATATAACGCATCCCCATTGGGTCGAATTTGTAAGACTAGCGCATTCAAATTTAACGATTCCATTCGGTTAAGAATGTCGAGCAATTCTGCTTTTTGTTCTTCTACCGAAAGATTGGGACTGGAGGGCCAATCAATATTCACCACAGATGCCACCCAGACTCCCCGGAACTCGCGCTGAGTTTCGAGGCTAACGAGTTTGGGAACCGTCTGGTTCATTTGAGGTGAAATTGGGGTTTGACTCATGGTTTCGGCGGGAGAAATCCAGGCGGGAGGGGAAACCGAAGGCGGGGGAACGGGGCGCGATGGATACTGGGCGTACACTTGATTGGCACCGATCGCCAGCAGCAGCAAACCGGCCCAAAATCCAAACTGCGCTGCCCGAGGTTTTCCTCGCCAGAAATGACCGACCACCTGTCGGTACAAAGACCAGATGTGCTGACAAAATCTGCCCATCGCACGCAGTAAGTCGATGGGTCGATGTTGACTGAAAATTCGGAACACTAGACGCATCAATTTCATATGATTTACTCAGTTAATTATCCCACAGTGTCAGGAGAATCTGATTTAAGTTACCCTCTTTTTAGGGTTTCCTCGGGATGGGGGGGGAAACGGGCGATCGCGCATTCTGCCGGATGCTGACTCTCCGGCGTCGTCGTCGGTTCCACCCCGGGGGTTTCCCGGAGGGGTTCGCATTTCAATGGCGATCGCTAATACAAGAATTACACGATATCATCCCGATATTTTGACAGAATTTAATTGAAAAAGAAGCAGATCCGCCACCTTGCCTCTTTACTGTCTAAAAACCGGATCCGGGCTGCTGGAGAAATTCTCGTTCTTCCGGCGTACTTTTTCGTCGCAGAATTGCGTTACGATGGGGAAAGCGTCCGAACCGTTCGATAATGGCGCGATGCCGTTCGGCATAATCAATGGCGGAGGCGCTTTCGGGATCGTCGCTGAGTTGGCAAAATAATGCGATCGCCTGGTGCTGATGTTCCAAGTTTTCGCTATGCTCGAATGGCAGATAAAAAAACCAGCGCTTCACCGGTAACATCTGCTTATCGTAACCCCGCTCAATGGCATGCTGTGCGGCGGCGAGGGCTTGAGGATCTGTGGCGAAGGCTTGCGGCGTAGCGCGAAACAGATTTCGCGGAAATTGGTCGAGCAACAGAATCAATGCCAAACAGCTTTCCGGCGCGTCTTTCCAGCCCTCGAGCAATCCTTGTGCTGCCATTTCGTAGTCAGCTAAAAAATGCGATCGCACCGTTTCATCAAATTCGGCATCTTTGGTAAACCAAATTTTTCGACTTTTACCATATTCCGGATCCTCGGGTTTACCAAACCAAAACTCTAATATTTTCTCGACTCTTGACATATTAACCGTCCTCTGATAAGAGAAACCCTAGCCAATCTTGGCTGGATTTTACCAGATTTTCTCTAATGTCTTATAATGCGATCGTGTGAGCGGGCAAAGTTGAATCGATCTCCGGTGAAAACCCTCGGGTTTTTGAGCCACTCATTACCTGAATCGAACCCTTGAAAGTTCCCACATTTACGCTTGTGTCACAGCAGATTTTGGAGTAAAAATATGGCTGAAAATAAAGAGAACAAACCGCAAAACGTGCAAGACACCACAACCCAAGGGGGTCAAATGACCCAGCTTACCCGCCGCCGTGGTGGCCCCCAAGGTCGTCCGATCGCTCCCAATAATGACCCAAAACAGGAATCTGACTTAATGGGTTATCTGGATTAAATTCTACATCAATTTCGCGGGTGGGCATGGGAAAAAACCCCACACCTGAGAAGGGTAGGGCGTCGATCCAGACATCAGCCCGCCTGCGCGGGCTAATTTGAAAAAGGTGGTGACCAGTGGGAGAGTTTTATTACCATAAATTGGCGCATTTGTCAAGCTCGAAAGGGGAATTTTGACACCCCCTTGCCCACCCCAGTGCGCGATCGCTATCCTAGAAAGGGCTGCACGGCAAAATCCCCCAGGGTCACGGTATAACTCTGTCGCTCATTGGTTGCTACAAAGTGAATAGCCACTTCGCAAGCAACCGCAACGGTGAGGGTGACTAAGTTTCGCGCTAAAGGATAATCGCAAATATCATCATTTGTAGGGGAAGGAACGCGATAATTTTCGTTCCAAATAATTTCCGCATAATCCGCAGCCATGCCCACATGCAAGCAGGGCAAATTGGCGCGATCGCAGTAATCTTTTAGCGCTTTTCGCCCTACGCTATTGTCAAAGGTATCGAGAACCAGATGGGGGCGCTCGCCGATGAGTTGAGCGGCATTTTCGGCGGTCAGTTCTTTTGCCTGAGCGTTAATTTTTACCCCTAACGCGCGGTAGAGGCTGTTAGCAATAATTTTGGTTTTAAACGCGCCAATATCGGAACGGTAATAGGGTTGCGTGGATAAATTCCGCTCTTCAATGCGATCGCGATCGATGACCTGCAACTGAGAAAATCCCATGCGAGCCAAACTTTCGGCGATATTCGCACCCAAAGCCCCCGCACCGCAAATCGTTACCGGAAAGCTTTTTAATTTGGCCATCAATTCCGGGGTTCTATACAGTTCTTCATGGAAATAAATAGACATTTTTTGTCATTGGTCAATGGTCATTGGTCATTGGGAAAAAAGTTAGCAGAATAAGTGGCCTAATTGCTGAGAGGAAATCTGGGGAGCAAAGGGATGGGTTAAATGCGCCTTTGTCATGGGATAGATTGATTGCCAAGTTGCGACTGATAGTTGACTGTAACTTTTTTGATTTCCACCGAATTCTTAGCTGTTTTCGATGACGCCGACGAGGGAATGGAGGTCAAAATCGCGATCGCGTCCGCTCAAACAGATTCCCGCACCGATGACGGTGAAATCCGATTTAGAAATGGCGGAAGTGTGAAGTTCGCCGGTGCTGGTGGTCCATTCCACGGTCCAATAGTCCTCGCCGCGATCGCGAAACCTTTGCAACTCGCCACCGCCCATGCGTAAGGCTTCGCGCAGGCGTTTTTCATCTTGCTGGTGCTGAAAATTTGGGTTAAATTCAGCCATTTGTCGCGTTACCAATTCGTAAACCGTTCGCATTTCCGGGGTCATTCCTTTAAAGCGAACAGTCTCCGGTGGGGCGATTTGTTGGAGGTGTTTTCGCAGGCGATCGCTGGGCATCGGATCCGCGCGGCGATCGCCTTCTTCAAACCACCAGTTCTTCCCATCCCAACGGGCTATAATCGGTTCAAATTCAGCGCCATCGCCGACTAAATGAACCGCGATCGGTTTGACAAAACCGATGCGCTGACGCAGGTCCGATTCATTCATCGGATATGCCAACCAGGTTTGTCCTTTCAATCGATAAGCTAACCACAATCGCACCGGGAGAAACCGGGACAAATAGTCGGCAATGTGGAACACTTCCGCTTCTTCTACCAGCTTCGCTTCAGTCTCGTTTGTGGGCTGAAAAATTCCCCATCCTTCAAAGTCTCGGGGTTGGGTTTTAAACGTATAAATCATGCCCGCCACCCGGATCCGCACCCGCCCGCTTTGCACGCAAGGGGCAACAAACTGAGTCTCTCTCAGTTGCGCTTCGCGATCGCTCAGTCCCTCGAGCAGTTTGCGGATATCAGCCATCAGCTTTTCCTCATTTTTGTGTTTAACATTCTGGCACTATCTTCAGCAAAATAGCGCTCTACCGCTTGCAGCAAAGGGTCGATTGTTTTGCTCTGAATCCCGTGGGGCGGTTGCCAGTCTATCCAGGTAAAATGACTGTGTTCGCTGACAGTAACGCTCACCGCTTCTTTCAGCCAGCCGAGAAAGATGACCACGGTTTTATCGACTTTTCTCCCGCCATAGCGCTTGTAAGAAGTCTGATAATTGTCCGTAAACCGGAAATCTGGATCTAAATCCACAGCACTGGCGGGAATTCCGGTTTCTTCATGCAGTTCGCGCAGGGCACAAGTCAATTCGTCCTCCCCGGCTTCTATATGACCTTTTGGTAAGTCATATCGGTTGGGATTTTGCATTAGTAAAAAACTGAATTTCGGCTCATTCCGCATGACCAAAACGCCGCATGATTTTACGTCCATAATTAAAATTTAAACCGATTACTATATAGGACAGTTTAGAGAAAAATATCTGTTGGATGAAACATACTTACACCTGAGTCAAATATTCCGGCGGCACTTCATCCACGAGCCACACTCCATTGTCCGAACGGTAAAAGGAATAACCGTTTGACTGCATTTCTGTCGTATTAATCGCAAAAACTACGGGTTTTCCATGTCGCGCTCCTACCTTTTTGGCGGTTTCGATATCTGCCGATAAATGAACGTGATGCCGCGACATTTTATGCAATCCTTTTTGCAAAATTGACGCCACAGCGCGGTGTCCGGTTCCGTGATAAAGCACCTCTGGAGGATTGGTCGGTTCTAATTGTAAATCGATATTGATGCTATGGCCTTGATTGGCACGAATTAAGGTGCCAGTTTCGTCAAAGGAAAAGCGTTGTTTGTCGTTTTTAGCGACGACTTCGTTCAGTTCTTGGCGAGAGAGGGGAAAGTTATGCTGATGAGTGGCATTCAGCAGGTTTTCCACGGAAACCCATCCGCCGGGAGCGAGTTCTAAGCCGATCGCCTGGGGATGGTGTCTCAGGTGGTAGCTGAGATATTTGCTGATTTTAACTAACCGTTTCGGGTTCATGGATGGGGTTTCTTTTTATTAGAGCAAAAATTGCTTTTAAAAAATGCTTTTGCTGATGAGTTTAGGAGGCAGAGCCTCCGGTTTTCGTTCCCAGGCTGAGCCTGGGAACCAGTTGGGAGGAAAGGGGGTGAATAATAGTTAATCGAATTCTCCCCTTTGATGGAGGCGATCGCGCAGTTGTTTGAGTTCTTTTTTGTTCAGTTGTTTTTTCCAAACTTGTTTGAACTCTTGCTCTTCAAGCTGCGTGACGAAATTGCCGCCTTCATCGCGCCGGATTTTCGGGACTTTTTCAATCCATCGCTCTACGGAGAAGAAATACCATTGTCCGTGGATTTTTTCGTACCAGAGATCGCGATTTAGGCGAACCACTGTCACCGGCGATCGCGCGGGTTTGTGTTTGCGAGGCAGCCGGGGATTTTTTTTGAGCAACCCGGTTTCGGGACAAACATAAAACCCGCAAACGGGATACCAGTGACGCCCTCCTTTATTATAAGGTTTGCCGTCAATATATTCCACATGCTTAACCACCTCGGATTCTAAGTGGTGATAGAGGTGATTTTTGATGATAGAATCAGGTTTTATCGTGGCACGAATTTCGGAGTAAACGTCATTCCAAGGGCGACCCACTTGTTTTTCTAGATAGCGGCGCAAGGGGGCGAGATAGTCAGTCCGCCATTTTTGTCCGTATCCATATTGTCGCCCGCGCCCCATTGACAATCGTTTCGTTCCTTCATATTCCGGATCGGCTTTTAGTTTTTGCTTGATGCGTTTTTTGCGGGTAATTCCTCCTGTAGAACCGCGTTCGACGAGGAGGCGATGCATATCTTTTCGCATGGATTCAGGTGAAAAAATTGGGCATTTAGAGTGGCGATCGCGCGCCTCAGGAAACAGCCGCCAAACTTTTCGTCGGTCGATCGCCGCGAACCGCACCCACACATAATTGCGCCACCAATTCTGTCGCCGTCGCCGCACTTTGCAATTGTGCGAAATTCACCGTTTTCGGTTGACTTTTGGTGTCGCGCAGCACTTTCGCAATCCCCGACTCGCTCAACCGCATGCCGGCTTCGAGGAAATCGGTGCAGGGGTTGAGATGTCGCGGAGTGGGCGATCGCGATCGCTTGCACCAGAAATGACTGATAACGTGGAACACTTGTCCCTTGCCCCAATCAAAACTCACCGCCACAATCGGTGCTTGATGACGCGCCAACAAATCGTGACTCGCCGCTTCAATTCTAACTTTGTCTGGATTGGCAATTTCGATCGGATGAGAACTGCTCTCCAACCACCACTGCGGATCCGCACCCAGTACCACCACTTCCGACCACAAGCTATGAAGACTCGCTTCCACGGAGATGACTTCATCCCCAGTATAGCGATTATTCCAGCGCACGGTATGGGGAAATGCCGGCTGTAGGAGCTTTCCCAATGCCCAGTCAGATGACACTAACCAAGTGCCATTCTGCACAAGGGCGGGAAGCTGTTTGACGAGGGTCTCGGAATAAGAGTCAGAGCAATTGGCGAAAACAATTTTTGCCTCTAACTTGTTCGCATCTGGATTCATCGTCATGGGCAAGCCGAGACAGGTCAAAATATCCTCAACGCGATCGTAACTGCCACTGTAAACGGCGACATCTTTGGGCGTAATTGTATCGATAATTTCTAAATAATCGGGATGCTGTTCGGCGAACCGCTCTCGCACGGCGGCTGCAGCAATTTTATAAGCTTGTTTCATATCGCTCACGGTTTACCTCCTTCGCCGCAAAGGCGCGATCGCATTAGTCTCTAGACGGGGTTTTTTCTCCCTTTTTCGCCTCAGTTTTTCTACCTAGGCTAATTAAACCCTGCCAAACATTAACCCCGTCACTTGGGTTTTTCGGTCCACATTTTGCGGGTGAGTGTGAATGTCGCCCCACCTAGGGGATGGGGCAAAAAAGAGTTCGGTTTCAACATGGATCCTCCTAGCCGTTCCGGCATCTCTGCATCTGTATTATGACATACTACAAAAAAATGTCAAGGGTTTTTTCACAAAACCGCGAATGGTGGGGCAATAGAAGGGTTAAACCCTTGCATAGCGGAGGTTTTGGCGAATATGGCGCGGCGGAATATCCCACAAATCCGCGCCAATTTCCGCCTCGGGCGTGCCACTACTGCGCCACAAAAAAACCCCACCCCGGGAGCCACTGCTCTTGCACAGGAGCGGTTTGGGGGTGGGATTCTTGCGGATTTATGGATAGCTTTCTACCCAGGAAAGGGTTTGAATTTGCACGCCCGGCCAGGGTTTAAAAGTTCCACAACACTCGATTGTCATCTTTTAAAGGATCGGTGACAATTCGTCCGATCGCATCGATTTCCTTGAGGTCTTCATCGGTTAATTTAATTTCGGCGGCTTTGGCATTATCGAGGGCTTGTTCCGGTTTGCGCGCCCCTGCGATCGCCTGAGTATTCGGTTGGGCAATTAACCACGCCAAAGCTAACTGGGCGAGGGTGCAGTTTTTCCCCTCCGCAATGGGACGCAGTTTATCCAGAGCTTGCTGCACGCGAGCGTAATTATCTTTATCGGAAAACAGCTTATTTTTTGAGCGATGATCCCCTTCTGCAAACTGATGATTCGGGCCAAATTTTCCGGTGAGAAGTCCTTGCGCCAGAGAAGAATACGCCAAAATCGACATTTTATTTTTCACACAATAGGGCATTTCCTCTTTTTCGATTTTGCGCCAAAAGAGAGAATACGGCGGTTGCAAACTATCAATGCGCCCGAATTGAGCCGCTTCTTCCATTTGGGCGACGGAAAAATTGGAAACGCCGATCGCGCGGATTTTGCCTTTATCCTGTAATTCTACCAAGGCCCGCATAGTTTCCTCGATAGGAACGACTTCAGAACCGAAGCTTCCCGAGGGCCAGTGGATTTGGTATAAATCCAGATAATCGGTTTTCAGATTTTTTAAAGAGCGATCGCACGCTTCGATAACTCGGTCGTATTTCAAATGATTGGCAAACACTTTGCTGGCGATCGCGACTTTATCTCGCACATCAGCCAGCGCCGCACCCAAAATCTGTTCCGAGTGACCCTCGCCGTATTGTTCGGCGGTGTCAAAAGTGGTAATGCCGGCATCGTAGGCGGCGCGAATGGCGTTGGTGATTTCCGTATCGTCAATGCCAACCCACATACTTTTGCCCGCTTGCCAAGTGCCCATAATGATGGGGGTTATCTTTACCTCAGATGTGCCTAAAACTCGCGTTTCCATGTGCTTCTCCTTAATGGGGATGAACTTGTAACGATAGTAGCTTAAATCTCAGCGGGGTGGGGAAATATCTATCTGGAGTTGTAGTCTGACCCGATCGCCTTGTTCCAACCTGTTGTATTCTGTTTATCGAACCGATGAAATTTAGGCCATGATGCAACTGAACCAAGCACTCAAAGAATGGGCGATCGCCGTCAATGCTCTGGAAGCGGGAGAGACGATTTTGTTACTTCGCAAAGGGGGAATTCGCGAACGAGGCGGGCGCTTCAGCGTTCCTTATCGAGAGGTTTTGCTTTACCCGACTTACGAACACCAAAAACCGGACTTATTAAAACCCGAATATGCCGATCGCGTTACCCCGGTGGAGTCGGGATGGCATCCGGAACGGATTGCGATCGGCAGTTGGGCAGAAGTGACGGATATTTTACCCATGACCCTGGAAACGGAGGCGATCGCTGCCGATTTGATGGCACAATTGCAACCCTATCACATTTGGAGCGATCGCATGGTGAGCGATCGCCTAAAATGGAAACCCCGGCAACCGCTTTACCTGCTGCTGTTGCGAACTCACAAGCTATCCGTACCGCGAGACATTCCCTACCGACAGGAGTATGGGGGATGTCGGTCCTGGATTTCACTGTCTGAAACCATCTCCCTTTCCGACTCCACCCCAGTTCTCGCCGATGCGGAATATCGCGATCGCTGCGATCGGATCCGGCAAATTTGCACCTCGGTATGACGTATGGTGACTGGGCGATGAAAGGCGCGCCATTGCGGGAAAGAAGTATTATTTTGTCAGAGTTAGTATAAAAAATGGCAAATTTCTCGGTGGCGCGCCAGGGGTTGCCCCAGTTCAAGGCGCACCTGGTAATTTTCCACCGCCGATATAAAATACCAGTTGGCAGATTGTCCCTGGTGTGGGGTAAAGATTGAGAAAATCTGAAATGGCTCAACGGGTTATTCCCCGGGCATCGCGCACCTCAATCCCCCCAGGGGGCGATCGCGAATCTGGGAGTCAGTTGAGAGAGTGAGCTAGGGCGATCGCGATCGGCGAGACAGAGTTCGTAGAGTGAAAGTGTCAAACAACGATCGACTTCAACAAAAAAATCAACTATGAAACGCTTACTCTTTACAACGCTCTCTTCCCATTCCAAGAACAAACCGTCGAAAAAACGTCGGCGCGCGATCGCTTCTCTTCCCGCCAGTTTAGCCGCACTTTTGCTCTGTACGGGTGGTGCGATGATGATGCCGGCTGCCAATGCGGAACTAGACACGCGCAACAGCTTACAAGCAGCGGTAAACGAAACGATTATCTATGTCAACCCGCAACTGGGTAGCAATTCCAATTCCGGGATGAGCGAAGCCAGTGCCTATCGTACCATCACTTATGCCCTGGAACAAGCGGAAGCCGGCACGGTGATACAGCTTGCCTCGGGAACCTATAGCCAAGATAGCGGCGAATCGTTCCCCCTGCGGGTCAAATCTGGCGTTACCCTGCGCGGGAACACTTCCAAAAAAGGCCAAGGTATCTTGCTGATCGGCGGCGGAACTTACCTCAGTCGCACTTTTGCGGGTCAAAATATCGCGGTTTATGCGGCAGATAATAGCACTATTGAAGGGGTAACGATTACCAACCCCAACGGAAGCGGTACGGGACTTTGGGTAGAATCCACCGACCCGATCGTGCGAAACAATACCTTTAAAAACAGTCAGCGCGATGGCATGTTCGTCACCGGCAGCGCTGCGCCAACCATCGAAAATAATGTGTTTATCCAGAATGAGGCGAACGGGATTTCCATCGCCCGCGACGCTAGAGGGGAAATCCGAGGCAATTTGTTCCAAGACACCGGTTTCGGGTTGGCGATCGGGGGGAATTCAGCCCCTTTCCTGACGGGAAATACTATCTCTCAAAATATGGATGGCATCGTGGTGTCGAATTCGGCAAAACCCATCCTGCGCGAAAATACCATCGAAGGCAACCAGCGCGATGGTTTGGTGGCGATCGCTTCCTCGCAACCCGATTTGGGTACGGCAGAAAGTGAGGGGGGCAACCGGATTCGCAACAATACCCGTCACGCGATTTATAGCGTGTCGTCAGAAACAATTCTGGCGATCGGCAATGACATCGATCGCGAACAAATTATCGGCAGCGTCAACTTTATGCCGTCGGATATCCAAGTTGCCTTTGAAGATATCCAAGGGCACTGGGCGCAATCTTATATTGCTTCCTTAACCAAAAAAGGTATTATCGCTGGGTTCCCGGATGGTACTTTCCGCCCCAACGAACCCGTAACCCGCGCTCAGTTTGCGGCGATCGTCAACAAAGCGTTTGCCCCGCCTGCAGAACGCCCCGCGATCGGGTTCCGCGATGTGAGCAGCAATTTCTGGGGCGCTGAAGCGATCGAGGTGGCTTACCGAGGTGGTTTCCTCTCCGGCTATCCAGAAGGTCTATTTCGCCCCAGCCAAGAAATCCCCAAAGTTCAGGCGATCGTTGCTTTAGTCAGTGGGTTGGAATTGCGATCGGATAATACGGCGGTACTCTCGCGCTACAACGACGCCAGCCAAATTCCCGACTATGCCTTAACTGCTGTAGCGGGTGCCACTGAGAATCAACTGGTGATTAACTATCCCAGTCTCTCACAATTCGATCCGAACCGTCAAGCTACCCGCGCTGAAGTCGCCGCTTTCGTGTACCAAGCTTTGGTGAATGCCGGCAAAGCGGAAGCCATCCCGTCTCCTTACTTGGTTGCCACTCCGTAATCTCTCTTGAATTGTATCGTATCTCACAAAACGAGGGGCACGGCATTGCCGTGCCCCTCGTTTTTTTGTACTTTGTCTAAAAAATCGCCAATATACATCATCGGCGCAGCGGCAGTTCTCCTGGCTTTTTTGCCCGCCCCACGCACCCTACGAGTATGTGGATTCGAGTAGGTTAAGGGCAGGAAAAATTGGACTGGCGAACCTCATAAGTAGGCCAAACAGCGTTCGGGTACAAGCAGCAATTCCCCGGATTCAAAGCGCGCAATATCCACCCACAAGGCTTTCTTTTTCCGCTTTTTTTCCTGGAAGAGAATCGACTCGCGTTCGTAAAATTCGCGATCGCGAAAGTCGCACTGGTAAAGCTGGATTAGTTCGTGTCCCGGTTCTCCCTGATAGGTAAAAATATTTTCCAAGGTCGCTAGGTAGTAAATGTTGGTCAAGTGGGCTTGAATTTCTTCGTGAAATTCCCTTCGCAAAGCCGCCATGCTGGATTCGCCAAATTCCACCCCGCCACCAAGGGCGCGATAAAAGGTTTGCTCTTTGAGCGCGTCATATCCTTCGGAAACAAACAGGCGATCGCCGTGGCGAATAATCCCCAAAGCAATCACCCGAATTTTATTTTTATTACCCATTTTTCCTGGCTGTTGTCTGTTATAATAAAAGAATTCAGTTTCGCTGCACTGTCATTCCCCAGCCTCGTCTAGAGCCTCGGTTTCATTGTAGATAAAGCAGACTTGAAACCGGGTTTGTGGTTGTAATGATTTGCCCCAGAATTCGGCTTGGGGGAAGACACCCGGTTTCTAACTGCTACTGAACCTACATCCTAGAAATGACAGAAAGAATCTGGTGAGGGGTTAGTTATCGTAGACAAACATGGCGCGCGATTCGCTATCGGCGACGGGCCAATCGCGATTTTCGCCCCCAATAATCAGACGTTTGATTTCTACCAATTCTTTGCTGAGGCGATCGAAGGAATTAATCAAGACATCCAGGGCGATCGCGTCACTGGTTCCCAAATCGAACCAACAGCGCGCCCAAATCCCGTTATACTCCAATTGCCCCATATTGTGCATCAGCGCCATCAAGCTTTCATCGCTGGCATTGGTATCGTAATCCATGTAGCTAATCTCCAAGCCGGTTTCCTGAACCTGAAGATTTTCTGCATTGAATCCGCCGAGTTTGCCTAAGAAAAACCAAGAATCGAAGACTTCCTCAATATATTGCCTTTCCACCTGTCCCGGAACTGTGGTGAATTCCAGCCAGATCCATACATCAAACGGGTTAAACTCTCGGAACTGTACTTCCATCTGTGTTATCCTCTTTACTGATACCAGCTAGGGCGCAACCCAGCCAAAAAAAACCGACGCCTTGTCGATTATACCTCAGCGTCGGGGGAATTGAAAATAGACCCGAGAAAATTGCGGATTTTTCTCCAGGATTGGCGGGTTATTCTGTAGTGGAGCGCGCGGCCATTTCGGGAATTTTTCTCAAGTTGCGATCGCGTTCTTTTTTAAGCTGATTTCTCAGACTTTCCGGGAATTTCTCATCGGCTTGAGCCATTGCGGCATTAAAATAATTGTCAGCCTCTTGCAAAATTTCCGCACTATCCACATCGTTGCCTTGTTTCACCAGAATTTGACCTTTGAGATACAACAATTCTGGGTTATTCGGCGTATATTCCAGGGCTTTATTCACCGCCGCCAGTGCCTTATCCACTTCATCCAAATCGCGATAGCCCACCGCAATGCCGCGATAGGCGAGATAAGGGGGGGCGGCATAATTTTCCAAGCGCGCGATCGCGTCATTGCCATCGGCAAACGGCAGGGTCACGGCTAACATCAAATCCATGAATCCTTTAATCAAATTCAACTCCGGATCCGTTTCCGAAATGGCTTCTGCAGCATCGAAATAGCGAAACACCTGCCGCAGTTTTGCCATTGCTTTCGGAGTGCCGCCGAGCACCCCTTCGGTGCTAATAATGTAAGCGCCTTCTAAAAAATGTCCCAATCCTGTATAAAGATTCCCCCGCAACGGATTGGTGGCAATCAGCCGTTCCCCAGCTTGGCGCGTTTCGGTGGCGTAGGTATTCAGACGATTCCAATCTTCATCTAAATACGCAAATGCCGACTGCATAGCATAAACTAAAGGTTCGTTCGGTTCGGTTTGTTCCGCTTGTTTGAGCAGGCGCTCAGATTCGAGATAGTTGCCTTGTTCGAACAACACTCGAAACGCCGCTTCTGTGGTGTTGCCAATTTCGTAACGGTTTTCCGCGGTGCGAAACGGATCCGATGCTAGTATGGGAGCTACTCCCACATTCAGGGCGATCGCCGCCGCCCCCGCGATCGCCGCCAACATCCGTCCTGCTCTAGAAAAGCCATGTTTCATCGTCATACCTCGTCAGGCCAATCGTAACTTAATTAATTATGCAAAATCTATAATCCGGTGGAACGCGGGCGGAAAGCCCCTGATGTCCCGGGATTCGGATCCCACCGGAGAACCCTCCGTTCCCTCCCGGGCGATCGTCTCATCCCCTACAATCTAAACGCGAAAATCCAAGCCTCTTTGACGCCTTGCCCGGGAGCAAGTTCCTTCCTCTCGGTTAGCGGCGCATCGCCGTTGAATGGGTAAAAATAGAAAGAGCGAGGGGTTTCCCCGGCGCTTGCTCAGCGCCAACCCTTTGCGTTATCCACCATCTCTATATTACTGTCTCAATGCTCTATCTGAGAAACCTGACCTATCACCCCACCGCCAGTCCCACCCCGATTCTCAAATCGATTAACCTGGAATTTGCCCCACAGCAATTGGGGCTGATTATCGGACCGAGCGGTTCCGGTAAAAGCACCTTATTGGAAATTTTGGCAGGACTGGCGGAAAGCACCTCCGGCGAAGTCTACTGGCGCAACCAAAACCTGACCCCCGCACACCTACAACAACTCGCCGGCTTGGTTTTTCAGTTCCCAGAGCGGCATTTTTGTTGTGGCAGCATCTTAGAAGAATTGCGTCTCGGACATCCAGAATTGGGGTCAGAACGGGTTCGCAACGCCCTGCAAGAAGTGGGCCTAGATGCGTTATCCCTGCAAACGCCTCCTCATTCTTTGAGCGGCGGACAACAGCGCCGTTTAGCGTTAGCCGTGCAATTAATCCGTCAGCCCCATTTGCTCCTGTTAGACGAACCCACCGCCGGATTGGATTGGTCCATGCGTCAGAATTTGGTAAAATTACTCGAAAAACTCAAGCAACATTGGACCTTATTGGTCGTCACCCACGATGCGGGAGATTTATTAAGTATTGCCGATTGCTGCTGGACGCTCAATCATGGCGAATTGCAATCCGTCGAACCGGATAAAATTTCAATTAGCCAACAACTCTCTGCTGTGAGTTCTTGAGGTAAATTAAAGAGTAAAGCGGTGGGAATTGAGAGTGAAAAATTGAGAATTGCGATGAGGTTCGGTGAATTAACCGAAATCATCAATGGAGCGCAGTAGCGGACTTTACTTTTCGCGAATTGCGAGAATCCGCATCAATCTGAAAAACGCTTGATTGAACCCAAGGAGCGGTTTTGTATGAATTCTTGATTTTTTATGATTAATTTCCACAACTTTGGGTGTATTTTGAGCAAAAAACATGAGTGAAAACGCAAAACCAGTTCTCCCGGAAATGGGTTCTTTATGGAAAGAAACCCTGAATTGGCAGCCCGATGCCGGTCATTTGCTGGAATTCCAGAGCATTTACGAACTGATTCTGGAAGGAAATCAGCAGATGAATTTAACCCGGATTACCGAACCGCAAGAGTTTTGGGAAAAACATTTGTGGGATTCCCTGCGCGGGGTAGCGCCGTTGTTAGAATCGCCGATGGTGGGAACCAACCCGCCCGCCACTTCTGGCGAGGAGGAATCGTCAGCACGGGAGTCAGGAGGGGTAGAAGAATTAGAAGTTATTGATTTAGGAACCGGTGCGGGATTTCCGGGGTTGCCGATCGCGATCGCGCGCCCGGAATGGACCGTTACCTTGCTCGATTCTACCCGCAAAAAACTTGCCTTTCTCGATCGAGCGATCGACACGATGGGCATGGAAAACGTCCGCACCTTAACCGCAAGAGCGGAAGAAATCGGGCAACAATCCCAGCATCGCGAAGCCTACGATATCGCCGTGGCTAGAGCATTGGCTCCCCCTCCCGTCTGCGCCGAATATGCCTTGCCCTTGCTCAAAATTGGCGGCGTAGCGGTTCTTTATCGGGGTCGCTGGACCGATGAGGAAAGCGACGAACTCTCCGCTACAGTGGAACAACTCGGCGGGATTCTGGATTTTATCGAGCGATTCAAAACCCCCCTCACCGGTAGCATCCGCACTTGCGTTTACCTTCGCAAAATCGCCCCGACACCGGCAGAATTTCCGCGATCGGTGGGCGTCCCCCGGGAAAAACCGCTGTCGAGAAATCGAGCAGCTCGTTAGTTTGATGGCAGTTATGCTGCAGGAAGTTTGTAGGGTAAGCAGGCACGAGAACAGATGCGCGATCGGCACCTTTCTCGAGTGGCTCTGCTCACCCTACCCTTTGCTAGAAAAATGGTATTATTTCTATCTTTCCCCAGCAGCACTTGTAGGGTGGAGAATGCCCCACGCGCTTGAGGTTCGGTTCGATTCACCATCTTTCTTATTTTGCCTACATTACTTATGATTTCTCTCGTTCCCAGACCGAGGCTGAGAACGAGTCCCAAAAATCGAACAATTAAAACGCACAATAATAAACGTAAGCCGCATCAATTGGCGCTAAAGTCCCGCTAGAAGGAACCAGCACTTGAAAATTATGTCCTTCAAAACTCGGCGTCCACAGAACAATTAGGGGAACCGCATTTTCTGAGAATTGAAATGCCCCCACTGGCTGAGGAATTCCCGGCTGAAAGGGAGCGGACAAATCCACCGATTCCTCATACGCGGCTTCCATCGAAAGAATTTCCGCTTCAGTATTGTAGATTTCCTCGGAATCTTGGGCGATTTTCAGCCTTACCGTATCCTCACCGATTCTTTCGAGCAGCAAAGTCATCTCGCCGGCTTGCCACGCTTTGGCGGATAAGGGGACGCGCTTATCCAGTGCCAGAAGAGTTTCCGGGACTTCATCAAGCGGAAGTTCTTCTAGAGAGACAGCGGTGGCGGCGTCGGCTTGGGAGGGGGGCAACAGCCAAACCGCCCCTTCTGGGAGGGGTTGGGGGGCGCTAAAGGTTGCCATTGCGGTAGGAGTGTCATTGCAACCGTAGGGTTCCTGTGCCGATCGCCGAAAGGTGACTTCTTCTTTCACTCCGGATGCCAGGGCAATTAACGTGGTGCCTGATTCCACCTGCGACCACTCATCGGAAAAAACGGCAATCTCCGCCTCTGGGTTGACGGGGGAGAAGGGATACTCGCTTGCCCCTTCTGAACCCTCTTTTGTGCCAAATGCCAGCCACCCGGGGACGGTAAACGGCTGTTCTGGCAGATTTTCTGACACCTGTGCGGTGGTTTCGTCAGCCGTGGTATCGGTATTTTCCTGCTGTTCCGTGCAGCCCCCGAGGGTGGGAACCACAATTAGGGTTGCCAGTAGAACCCCGAGAATTGATGCTTTTGATTTGCCGATGATGGATGTGAATGAATTCATGTTGCACTGTATTTAAACCAAGACAATCAGCCTACCCAATTTTTAACCAAATTGGCGAGTTCTTCATAACCAGCCTCACATGCGCGCCGTCATTGGCGGCAGCTTCGCGCACCCAAATTTCCGATTTCTTTAGGGGAGCAAACAGGTCCAAATAGGGAACCTTTATGTCCGCGAAAGTCACGGCAAGCGCCCGCGATAAGCGAGCAATTCTGTCATTTGGTTCGGCTGCCGCAATTGGCGCGGGCGAACCATTAACACCGGAAATAATTGTGGGGCGCGGGTGAGAATAGTCCGAGCATTTTTGTCGGTTAAAGAAACGCGACTCTGCCCGGACAACCGAGTGCCGCGCGATCGCCGATGCCATTGATGAAAGCATCGCCAACAAAGGAAATTCTCATGGTTATTGCTGAGATAAACGTTGCACGGTTTCGCCGCCAAGTAGTTGATGAGCATCCTGCAAAAGGGCGGGAATTTTATCCGCGTGGGGGCTGTTGGTCAAGCAGTGACGCAAGTCCAAGTTTTGGACTCGTTCGGCGTTGGTGCCGGGGAACCAATGGCTGCCGTTTCCGAGGAGATTATAGCGCATTTTGCCATAGTCGAACAGGTCGTAAGCGAGGGCCAGATTTCGCAGCCATAAAATGACCGGGATGTTAATTTGGTTGGGGGTTTCTTCTGGGGTGGGTAAGCCGATATGCCAGCTTTTTACCCAGTCTTTTCCGAAACGGGCGATCGCGGCATTTTCTAATCGCTCTAAAATGGGCGGCAAAATCTCGTCGGCTTTGTCTAACAAGGGCAAGGTTTTTAAATGTTCGTCAAAATCGGTGGGACGACTTGCACCCAAACTTAAGGTATGAACTTGCGGGTGACTCAAACAAAATAAGTTGTTAAAGACCATCGGACTGAGGGGGTGGCACAATTCCACTAATTTGGCTGGGGGTTGATAAAGTTTGCCCCCTTTATCCGACGGACTGATAATAAATACGCCCATATCGTGGCGAGTGGCGGCTTCAATGGCGGGCCAATTAAATTGATTGATATAATACCAATGCAGGTTTACGTAATCGAAGCGATCGCTTTCAATGGTTTTGATAATTACATCGGTCGGTCCGTGGGTGGAAAAGCCGACAAACCTGACTTTCCCTTCCGCTTGAAGCTGTTTGACCACTTCCATACAGCCCCCGGGCCGAATGCTCTGCTCGAGCAATTCTTCCGTATTGATGCCGTGCAATCCTAACAGATCCACGTAGTCTAAGTTGAGATTGGCCAAGGATTGGTCAAAGGTCTGGCGAAATTCTTTCGCATCTGTCTTGGGAGAGATTTTGGTCTGCACGATGAGGTTTTCCCGGGGAAATTGCGGTAAAATGCGCCCCAATTGTATTTCGGAGGTGCCGTATCCCCGGGCGGTTTCGATATGGTTGATGCCCAAGGCGATCGCGCGCCGAATGGTGGCTTCTAAATTGCGCTGATTGTCTGCCGGAATCTGGGTGGGGTCTACGTCTTTCCACTTGTACTGGTATCGCATTCCGCCGCAAGAAAATACGGGGATTTGCAATTCAGTTCGTCCAAAGCGTCGATATTCCATGATTGTGGGTTTGGTTTTTCCTGGGTCAATGTGCGATTAGAGCTTTATTTTAAAATATACAGGAAATCGAGACAAGACAACCATTGATTTTAAAATCAAGCACGGCGAGGGGTGGCGGTGACTCCCAGGGATGCTAGTCTCGATCGCGGGTTGGATCCGAAAACCCAGGTGGCGGATTTCAGCCAAACTTTACAATAGAGTCATCGGTCAGTTCATTTGAGGTGCATGTGATGATGAAATCTTCAGGGGGCAATCTACCTCTCGGGCGGGACTATCCTGCTACCAATAGTGAGCCAAGGGCACAGAGCGATCGCGCCCGAAACTCTATCCATTATAGCATTGAAGCCCTAAAAAGTCACTTTCAACATCGCCAGGATGTGTATGTGTCCGGACAGTTGTTTGTTTACTATGCCCAGGGCAATCCCAATGCATTAGTCGTCCCCGATGTGTTTGTGGTGTTTGGGGTACCGCCGCGCGATCGCCTGTGTTACAAACTCTGGGAAGAAAACAATTGCGCGCCGGATTTCGTCCTCGAAATTACTTCCCAGATGACGGTGGGAAAAGATTCGGGAGTCAAACGCGGCATCTATGCCTTGCTGGGGATACGGGAATATTTCCAATACGACCCACTCGATGATTCCCTGCGTCCCAGACTTAAAGGGATGAGATTAATTCAAGGAGATTATCAGCCCATTCAGCCTATCTCTTTGCCCGAGGGTTCTCTGTCTCTAACCAGTGAAGTTTTGGGGTTAGAATTGCGCCTAGTTCGAGGAGGCGAATTGCGCTTTTACAACCCGAAAAGCGGTGCAAAACTCCTCAGCTATCGCGAATGCAACCGGGCGCGACGCCATGCCATTTCTCGGTTATTTAAGTTGGGATTAACCGCCGAACAAATCGCCGAAGCGTTAGAATTTTCCCTCGAGGAAGTCCAGCGATCGCGCTCGTCGTAAACCGCCCAATCTCCAGCCTCCCTTTTCGGCTAATCTTACAATTTTTACCAATTATTTTGACCGATTATTGAAACGGGAGGCAGAGCCTCGTTTTTTGCGTTCCCAGCTCATGCTGGGAACGAGGGGCGCAAAACTTACATTTCGCGAACCATTGGCTTATCGTCTTTCACTTCGCCAATCAAAACCACATCTGTTACCCCAACAAATAGACCATTTTCTAACACGCCGGGGATGTTGTTGAGGGTTTTTTCCAATTCAGCCGGATTGTCGATGCTGGCAAATTTAACATCAATGACAAAATTTCCTTGGTCGGTAATCACCGGGCCGGCTTTTTTCACGCCCATGCGTAATTCTGGTTCTCCGCCGAGGTTTGCGATCGCGCGCATGACGGGGGTCATCGCCATTGGCAGCACTTCCACGGGTAACAAAAACGTCGAGCCGAGTTTATCTACCATTTTAGAACTGTCTACCACTACGATAAACTCGTTGGCTAGAGAATCGACAATTTTTTCCCGAGTATGAGCCGCACCGCCTCCTTTAATTAAGTTTTTATTCGGATCGACTTCATCGGCACCATCGATTGCCAAATCGATGCGATCGGCTTCATCCAGACTGGTGAGCGGAATGCCGAATTTCTTCGCTAGCACCGAAGCTTGAAACGAAGTCGGGATCCCTTTAATGTCTTTCAGTTCTCCATTTTTGAGCCGCTCTCCAATGTACTCGATCGCATACGCCGTCGTCGAACCGGTTCCCAATCCGACGATGGACCCGGATTTCACGCGCTGTGCGGCGACTTTGCCGACTTCCTGCTTCATTGCGGCTGCTGTACTCATAAGTGACTCTCCTGAATTTTTGCCCCTGTCAGGGCACCACTGCAATTACAATAAACGTCTAGTTCAATTTAGCGCGATCGCGACCCAAGCGCGCATTTTCTGCGATCGGATGACAGGTGAGGCAACCGATGATAAGCTGTCTCTCATCTAACTTGCATTTCCCCCGGTTTCCCGGCTTTCCCCGGGGACAGGGCCTCGCCGCAACAGACGATCGCGCCGGCGCGGGTCATTTCCAACCCTTTCTAAACTTTCCTGAAACTGCCATGAAAATTGCCTTTCTCGACCCTTCCCATCTCGATTATACGGTAGAAAGTGTCTATCAAATTCCCCTGGGCGGTTCTCAGTCAGCGCTGTGTTATTTAGCCGAGAGTTTGGCCAAGCAAGGGCACGAAATATTTTTGTTCAACAATACCACAAATTCGGGTAAATTTCGCGGCGTAAATTGTCTGGGATTGCCGTTAAAACCAAAGGCAGACCTGCTGCGATCGCTCGATGCATTGATTGCGGTAAATGTTGCCGGGGAAGGCATCAAACTGCGCCCGTTATTGGGCGACAAAACCCGGATGATGCTGTGGACGCAACAATTGCCCAGCCTGCAAGCAATGCGAAATTTACACCAGTTGCCGGAACGAGAGAGTTACGACCGCTTTATTTTCGTCAGCCAGTGGCAGCGCGATCGCTTTGTGGAATACTTCGGCATTGATGCGGCAAAAACCACCATCCTCAGAAATGCGATCGCCCCTGCTTTTCAAAATCTGTTTCCTCCCGAAACTTCTATTTTATCCCATAAATCACATCCCCCGGTTCTCGCCTACACCAGTACCCCTTTTCGCGGCTTAGATTTACTGATTGATATTTTTCCCAAAATTCGGCAAGCCATCCCCGGCACTCGCCTCAAAGTTTTTTCCAGCAAACGAGTCTATCAATTGCCCGACGACATCGAACAAAATGCCTACGGACCGCTTTATCAAAAATGCCGGGATATGGAAGGGGTAGAATATTTTGGGTCGATTCCTCAACCCGCATTAGCCCGCGAATTGCGTTCGGTTACGGCATTGACCTATGCCAATACTTTTCAGGAAACCTCTTGCATTTCTGTTATGGAAGCAATGGCTAGCGGCTGCCGAATTATCACCAGCAATCTCGCCGCTTTGCCGGAAACTACGGCGGGATTTGCCCGGTTAGTTTCCGTAGAAGATGTGCGGAGCTTTTCTTCGGTGAGGAATTGGCAATTTTCTGTCAAAGAAGATTGGCAAGCGTATAGCGATCGCTTTTTATCCGCTACCCTAGAGCTGTTAAACCAAACTGATGCGAATTCCACGGAAAAATTGCTCCGACAACAGGTGGATTATCTCAATCGCTGCTGCACTTGGGAAATGCGCGGTAAAGAATGGGCGCAATGGTTGAGCCAGGTATGTGACGCAACGGTTTCTTGGCCCGATTCAAATACGGTAGAAGCGCTCAACGAACAAGCGCAGGAGTATTTCAGGTGCGGAAATCTCGACGCGGCGATCGCCACTTGTCAGCAGTCGCTCAAACTGAATCCGGCGGTGGCACAAACTTACAAACTCCTGGGCAATTTTTTACAATCCCAAGGTAAAATCGACCCGGCAATTCGCGCCTATTCCCACGCCATTTCCCTGCAACCGGACTTTGCCGAAGCCCAAGCCAATCTCGGCAGCATGTACTATCAAAAAGGCAATTTATCCGCTGCTAAAGCTTGTTACGAAACCGCGATAGCGCGCAATGGAAATCTCTCCGGGGCTTATTGGAATTTAGGCAAAGTATTGCATCAGCTTGGGCAATTTCAGGAGGCGATCGCCGCTCAGGAAAAAGCACTGGACTTGAATCCGCAACAGTTCGATGCAGCCGCCTACAGTGAAGTCGGTTCGGCGATTTTGCTCTCCGGAAATTTAGAGGCATCCAGACAATTTTATCGTAAATTCGTGCAACGCCAACCGGATTTTGCCCCGGCGTATCTCAACCTGGGCACGGTGTTGAAAAAGCAGGGGCAATTAGAAGCAGCGATCGCGCATTTTAGAATCGCCGTGCAGAAGCAACCGAATTTATCCGTGGCCTATTATAATTTAGGAAATGCCCTGGGAGAATTGGGTAAAACTGAAGAAGCGATCGCTAGTTTTCGCACCTATCTCGCCGGGAAACCGAATGATGCCGAGGCATACTATCGCTTGGGCAGCGCACTGGCAACTCACAACCAATCGGAAGCGGCGATCGCGGCATTTAAAAAAGCCATCGAGTTGAAACCCGATTTCGCCCGCGCTTATTATAAAATCGGCGAGGTATTGCAGCAACAAGCGCAGCAGCAACAGTGGCTCGATCGCGAGAAAGTGATGCAGGCGATCGCCAGTTTTGAGCGGGCGATCGAACTGCAACCCGATTGGCTAGACGCGCATCAATCCTTATTTAATTTGCTGATTACCTCCCGGGATTTTTCGGGCAATCTTTCCCTGCTTTCCCAGGCAAGAGATGCTGCCGATCGCTTTATCGAGTCTTGCGGAAAGCAGCATCCGGTTCTCTCGAAATTGGCCTATATTAAAGCCTACCAGTGGTCGGGATTGAGTCAGTTGGCTCTCGAAAAATTTGCCACCCTCGAATCGCGGTTGTTGGGCGAAAATTCCGCGTTATCTGAGGTGGAAATCGGTAAACTTTACAAAAGTTTTCTGTTTAATATGCCCCATCTGCGCGATAATTTAGCGGCGAATAGTACCTTGGCGCGAGTGTTGGGCGATCTCTACGGTCAAATTCTCTCCCCAGCTCACTCGTTTGCATACCCAGAAGCGAGGCGATCGCCTTCCCCTTCTAACTCCACTCTCACCATTGCCGTGCTCTCGGAAAACTTTAGAAAACATTCCGTGGGGTGGTGTAGTTATGCCGCCATTGAAGCGCTTTCGCAGCTCGATTGTCGCCTATTTCTTTATGCCACGGGCAATCTGCAACCGGATTCGCTGACGGAGAAATTTAAAGGCTGCTGCGAACGGTTGGTGATTCCCCCATCCTACCACGGCGAGGAAATCATCGAACTGATTTTACAGGAAAGTCCAGACATTATTTTGGATTTAGATTCTCTCACTGTGCCAGTTCACGCGGAAATTCTCCAGGCAAAACCCGCGCCAATTTGTATGTCTTGGTTGGGCTTTGATGCGCCTTATATTTCCTCGGACAATTACTTTCTCGGGGACTGGTACTCGCACCCGATCGGCACGGAACGATATTATCGGGAAAAGTTAGTGCGGATGCCGCATTCGTTTGTAGCGATCGCCGGATTTGAGCGGATTGGCGGCGATCGCCACAGTTTGCGAACCGCTCTCGGCATTTCCGACGCCCAAACAGTTTACCTCTGTGTCGCCCCCGGACGAAAATTGAACCCGGATCTGATTCGCGCCCAAGTGCGAATTCTGCAGCAAGTACCCGAGAGTTTGTTACTCTATAAAGGTGAAGGAGATACCGCCGTCATTCAAGCGCGCTACCAACAAGAATGCGAGGCGATCGGGGTCAGTTTTGCTCGGATTAAATTTTTGCCCCGCACGCGCACGGAAGAAGAACATCGCAGCACCTATGTAATCGCTGATGTGCTGCTCGATTCTTATCCTTACAATGGCGGCACCCATACGTTAGAATCCTTGTGGTTTGACTTGCCCGTGGTGACCAGAAGCGGCGAGCAATATCTGTCTCGCATGGGCTATTCTTTTCTCAAAGCAGCGGGCATTGAGGCGGGGGTGGCATGGAGTTGGGAAGAATACGTCCGCTGGGGAGTTCGCTTCGGAAAAGAGCGAGAATTTTGTCAGGCAATTAAACAGCAATTAGGGCGATCGAAGCAACCGGAACAACTTGCCCCCTTGTGGAATTCGCCCCAGTTTGCCCGGGATATGTACGGCATCTTCCAGCAATTGTTGCATCCCACCCAATCCGCCAAACAACCGTAGGGTGCGTGACGCCCTGTATTTCGGGCAGTTATCACACAATCACCGCCGGGGCGTCACGCACTGACCCCGAAATATATCACTGGCGATTTTGGGGTTTAGAAATCACCACGATCGTCACCGGATTTAAGGGGGAAAATCGGGTTAAGTGAGCCACCGGAACCGAGCGGGATAAATTCACTTGCAAGGCGCGATATTCCCACCCCATTTCTGCTACCCAAGTCAGGGCATTCGTCAGATGTTCTAAGGTGGCTAAAGCGAGGACGATCGCACCGCCATCGGCCAAATGTCCGCCACAAAAGCCGAGAATTTGCCGCAAATGACCGCCGGTTCCGCCAATAAAAATGCGATGGGGAACCGGCAGGCGATCTAAAATATCCGGTGCATTGCCATGTATGGAAATCACGTTCGGAACTTGCAGGCGCTGACAGTTTTGCTCGATAAGGGAAATGCCGGCAGCGGTTTTTTCGATCGCATACACTCGAGACGTGGGAAATAAGCGGCCAATTTCAATCGAAACCGATCCGGTTCCCGCACCCACATCCCAAATAATCTGATTCGGTTGCAGGGCCAATTCTCCTAACACTAACACTCGCACTTCCCGTTTGGTCATCAAACCGGGGCGATCGCTAAAGGTTAAAAAACTGCTGTCGGGCAGACCCAATCGCGGCAAATTTTCCAGGTCTAAATGGCCACTGCTTTCCTCACCGCGTCGCACCAAAACCACCACATTTAAGTCACAAAATGTTTCCGATTCAATTGCAGCAATTTCCGCGCGATTTCCCACGGGAAAAGACCGCACGCGCTCATCAGTGGCACCGAGATTTTCACAAACCGAAAATTGATAGGTACCGGGTAAGTCCAGGGAGAGCAAAAGACGGGCGATCGCCCCGGGAGTATTGGTGCGATCGGTCAGTACGGCAATTTTTTCCGCACCCTCGCGCAAGGCGGCGAGCAATTCATCCAAAGAACGACCGTGAGCGCTAATGATTCGCGCATCTTGCCACGGCACTTTGACGCGATTAAAAGCTAATTGAATGCTACTCAGATGCGGATGAAATACCAGCTTTTCTGCGGGCAGTTCTGCTAACAGCAACCGTCCCAAACCAAAGAATAGGGGATCTCCGCTGACTAAGACCACCATATAAGGCGCATCAGGCGGATTTTCTGCCGACATATCCGTGCGGCGGGCGGATTCGGAAGCGGGAGTTTCATCCGGAATCATTGCGGGGGGTTCGCTGTTGCGCGGTGGGGATTCGCTCCATCGTTGTAACTGACGCCGCAGTTGTTTTAAGGTGAGGCTAATGTCTGCCAATTCCAGGCGATCGCCGGAATAATCGGCAAAATAACTTAAGTGGCGATCGCTTCCCACCAATAACGTCGCCTCCCGCACGAGTTTTCGCAAGGGTGCGGTTAATCCCGCCGCACCATCTAACCCAATTCCGACTACATGAATCATTCGCTTTGTTGAGTGTTGATTGTCGAAGAATCGCAACAATAAAAGTTAGAAAAACGCCGATAAATTTTCTCCGCAATTGGAAGCATTGCGCGACCCTCCCATCCCGATAGAATCTGCATCCTGACCATCACCCTTACCGATCGCGGGAAGAAGCGGGGGTTTTTGCAGTCACGGGAATTTGGCGATCGCCTGGGCCATTTCTCCACTCTACCGTTTGATTTTCCTCAACAATTACCCCTCTCCTTGTTCCAACGCCAAAACTATTAAAGCATTAACGATCGCCGCAGTAACCGGCGATCCGCCTTTTCGACCCGCAATTCTAATCTGAGGCACCGACAATTGGGCGAGTACCTGCTTCGATTCCACCACCGATACAAATCCCACCGGTGCGCCAATCACCAGGGCCGGTGGGGTTGAGGCGGTGGAGAGTTTCTCGCACAGGGCCAGCAATGCGGTGGGGGCATTGCCGATCGCGTAAATGGCCCCGGGAAATTCTTCCCAGCATTGCAAAATCCCGGTTTCGGTGCGGGTTTTGCCCGCCGGCGCTTCCGGTACTCGTTCCACGGCGCTCATCACCGGATTGCCCAAGGTTTTGCCGATTAAATTTTTTACCCCCTGCTTGACCATGCTCACATCTGTGACTACAGGAACCCCGCGCCGCAATGCTTCGATTCCGCTGGCGATCGCCCCGGGACTAAACCGAATCAACTCTTTAAATTCAAAGTCTGCACTGCTGTGAATCACTCGCCGCACGATCGCGTATTCTGCTGGGGTAAAGTGGTGCTCGCCCATCTCGGAATCGATGATGGCAAAGCTTTTTTCCATTATCGGATGCATGGCTGAAAAATTAATAAGAATTCAGTGGTCGGGTGGGCATCGCCCACCACAATTCAGTGGTAGGAGGAACTAACCCACCCTACCCGATGATTTCAAAATTTTAATACAGGCCAATCCGGTTCGCGATAGTATCGCGTCATATCGTCAAACTTGCGGATTTCGCCGCGTTTGATGACGATTTCTTGCGGATTATCCAGCCATTTATCGTTAAACTCAGCCAGGGTAATGCTGAGGCGATCGCGGTCTAAATTCGGCGGAATTTCGCCAAAATAGGCTAACGTAATGTGAGCGGTAAAATGGTACTGTTGTTCGATGCCCAGCGCCATCAAATTCGGATTTTGATAAATCGCGCGGCGCAATTTTACGATGCGATCGTAAGCAGATTCGTCCTTGGGCGCTAAAGCAATTCCGATCGCCCGGGTTCTGAGCACGATACCCAGCGCTTGCCAGCGAATCGGCGGCCCGCCTTTTAACGATTCGCAGCGCTGAAAACTGGCGGCGATCGTCTCGCGTAACTGCTGTTCGTAGTTAGGATTTTCGGCGCAAGCATTGCGAAAAGCATCCTCCCAAATCAAATCCGCCAGGGTGAGGTGAAAACTTTCCGGAGGGACGCTAACTGCCAAACCCGGTTCGAGGAGTTGCAACAGTTGCCTTTGCGACGCTTCCATGTTTTCATAAAATTTGTCATTCTCGGAATCATCTCTCCACGGAGGCGATATGACACTGTATCCCGGAAATTCCACCGGTCTTCTCCCACCGCCCTCTTGGGGTGCAAACTTAGGAGAAGTTTGGATGTGCTGGAGTCCCGAGCGATAGCTGTCTTTCAGCGTCATCCTTGCGACTCGATTTAAGTAGGTTTGTAAAGTATCGTCCAATCTTACTCGCCTCTAGAACTCTAACTGTTGGGAATTGGGGAATCAATTTCAACTGAAAATCAGCCATAAGAAGGTAAAAATTGAGAACGGATAATTTAAAATAAACCCTAGCGTCTCAATTTTAGAGTTTGACGGCCACCCTCCCTTCCCCCGGGGATAAGCAACCTTCTCCAGCTTTTACAGTGTACCTCAAACAGGCGATCGCTTGTACTCCTGATGCCAATTTACCTTTACTGGGGATCGGATGACTTCGCGATGGCAAAAGCGGTGGATGAGTTGCGCGATCGCGTGCTGGATCCGGCGTGGGCCTCGTTTAACTTCGATAAAATTACCCCAGAACAACCCGATGCCGCAATCTTTGCCCTCAACCAAGCGATGACCCTCCCCTTTGGCGCGGGCGGGCGCTTGGTGTGGCTTGTAGACACAAATGTATGCCAGCAGTCCGACGCGCAAGTTCTTGCCGAACTGGAACGAACCTTGCCTGCCATCCCCGAGTCGAACCTGCTGCTGCTCACCACCCCAAACAAACCGGATCGACGTCTGAAAACCACGAAACTGTTACAAAAGTATGCAGAAGTTAAAGATTTTTCACCTTTGCCCCCCTGGAAGCACGATGAAATCCTCGCCGCCGTCAAGCGCGCTGCCCGTGAAGTGGGGATCCAATTAACCGCCGATGCGGTGGAACTGCTGGCGGAGTCGGTGGGGAACCACACGCGATCGCTTTACAATGCCCTGGAAAAATTACAACTCTACGCCCTCAGTGCCGGCTCGAATGCCTTAAACGCCCAAATTGTAGATGAATTAGTCACTTGCAACACCCAAAACAGCATCCAACTGGCGCGGGCCATTCGCGAAGGAGATACCGCTACCGCTTTGGGATTAGTTGCGGATTTGATAGAGCGCAACGAACATCCTTTGAAAATTGCCGCTACCTTAACCGGTCAATTTAGAACCTGGTTATGGGTTAAACTAATGATAGAGAAGGGCGAGCGGGATGAAAAAGCGATCGCTCTCGCGGCAGAAGTTGGCAACCCAAAACGGGTTTACTTCTTGAAAAAGGAAATTCGTTCCTTATCCTTGCAACAGTTACAGCAAACCTTGCCCGTCCTCTTAGAATTAGAAGTCAGCCTCAAGCGAGGGGGAGAACAACTCTCTACCCTACAAACCAAAGTCATCCAACTCTGTCAAATTTGCTTGGCTTCACCAAGGCGATAAAAATCCCCCGAGGTAGAGGCTTAGTTTAGGGAAGTTCCGGGAACTTTACTGTTGTCAAATCTATCTACAAAATCAGCGAAAAAACTAAAATACTACCCGTTTTTTCAGCGTAAAATTAGAGTAAAATGCCACAGCAGAGTGAGTTGCATCAAAATCCCCCTTCCTCTACAATAAAAACCCGATTGCCGGGTAAAACAGTAGGGTCTAGCACCGAAATAAGCTGGCAAAAAAGCGCGGCGATCGCGTTCAAACCGGTTGCTTGATAGTGTGTTATAATTGTCTCAAAAATGTTAATTCAAATGTCTAAATTTTTTCATCTCCCTCCAATGTTATCCAAATCGCTCCTGGTGGGTGTTTTATCCGCCGTGGGCGTATTAAGTGGAGTGGCGGTGCATCTATCTCCCGATACTCCGACCTTAGTTTTCCACAGTGCAGCCTACGCTCAAGAGGTCACCAATGAAGAAATCGCCAACTACGCTCGCGCGATTTTAGCGATCGAGCCGCTTCGCTTGGAAGCCTCCGAAGAAATCAGTAGCCTCACCGGGTCGGTTCCCGCGATTAATTGCTCGCAAACCGATCGCGTCAACGACCTAGACGAAAGCATTCGCGGCATTGCAGTCAACTACTGCGAACAGTCGAAAAACCTGGTAGCAACAAACGGGTTAAGCGTCACCCGGTTTAACGAAATTACCGCCGCGATGGAATTCGATCCAGAACTGGAAAAACGGGTCAAAGAAGAACTCCGACGCCTGCAATAAAAGTGAGCCTCCCCCGGTGAATTCCGCCGGACATTCAAACACTCGTCAGGTGGCCCCGAGCCACCTGAACCCAATTCCTCAGAACCACTGTCCGTGCGATTTTAACTCCCAACTTTCCCGACTCGAATCTGCTAACAAATTTCCCGATATAAAACGATTAGTTTGTAGGGTGGGCAGGCACGAGAACTTCCGGGGCGCGAGGCACTTCCCTTGAATAGCTCTGCCCACCCTATCCTCTGCAATTATTTTTGCCCGAGTAAATAAAACGATTGGTTATTATTTTATCGGTCTACGCTGAAGCTAACATGATGACTAAATTTGGGTTTCCAAAACCGAGCGATCGCTGTTTATCGCGCTGGCTTGCAATCGCAGTTATTTCGGTTATCGGATGGGGCGCTGAAATTTCCACTCCACTTTCCCGCACCCCGACTTTCTCTTGGTTTAATCAAACCGCTCACGCTCAATCGCGGGTGAGCAATCTCGAAGTCCTCAACTATGCCAATGCCATTTTAGATATCGAACCCATTCGTCAAAACGCTTACGAACAAATTCAAAACCAACTCGGTTCCGTGCCCCCGATTGATTGCTCTCAACCGGAAAATCTCAACGGACTCACCCCACAAGTCCGCCAAATTGCCAATAATTATTGCACCGAATCGGAAGTCGTGGTGGAAAACAATGGCTTAACCACAGAGCGATTTAACGAAATTACTCGGCTGCAACAAAATAATCCCAGCCTGCGCGATCGCATTCGCAACGAAATCATTCAAGTGCAACAACAGCGATCGCAATCCGCCCCCGCCAAAGCCGAACAATAGAGCCAAAATCAAACCGCAACGGGGAAGGAGAGAAGCAGGAGCGATCGCCACAAAAATACACAGCAAAAAACTGATTCTAATTCACAGAAGCAGAGTTATCCACGCCATTGGGTGGCGAATTTTCCGAGGACGACTTGTGCAGTTTTTTGTAGGCCAAAACCGCCCCAACCGCTAACAACAGAAACGGACTGAACGCCAGTAAATAGAGGCCAATTTTCAGCAAGCCCACCGCAAACGACCCTACCGCTGTAGTGGCATTGCCCCAAGTATCTTGTAGCTGCTCGCCCAGGGGAGTTTGGGGAATTTCCGACGGAGAAACGGGAGATTCTAACGTTAAAGAAATGGTGGAATAGGCAACTTGAGAGCGGAGATTTTTTTGCATCGCTTCAATGCGTTCGATTTGCTCGCGAATGCTGCTCAGTTCGCGGGCGGCATTTAGCACATCCCCCACGGAACCCGAGCGCTCCATAATTTTTAACACCATTTCTTCAGATTTTCGCAAATTTTTCAATCGCGCGTCATTATCGATCAGTTGGGTAGAAACATCTTCAGCCGTGAGCGATCGATTGAGAACCGTACCGAGTTCGGCTAAAGCATTAATCGTCGATTCAAGCTGCTGCTGCGGCACTCGCAACTGCATCGAAACCAGATGGCGGGTGACGTTAGGCGATCGCGGTTTATTGTCTTGAAAGCTCAATACATCCCCTTGTTTTTGCTTAACGATTTGCGAAACCGCATCGATATTGTCCGCGATCGCCTCCACTTCAATCGTCAGGGAAGCTTTTTTAATCAATTGCGGCGTTGCTTGCGCCACCGTGGTATCCGCTTGTGCCATATCCATCGTCACCTCAGTCATCCCTTGACTTGTAGGCATGGGTGCTGCTGCAGGAGGGACGGCACTTTCTTCCATTTCACCCTCGAAATTAGCCTGGGACGTTTGCACTGCGCCGCAACTGGGTAAAGCGATCGCGCCGAATAGCAGCAGCATCGGCAGTATTCTTCCCAGATTGCGGCCCGGGAAGCAGGGTTTGCGGATTGCGGCGATCCGTTTTTTGCGCTGAGCGGTCATCTGATTTCTCCTAAAATAAATGAGAGCGATCGGGGTGGGTCGGATGAGCATGGGCACCACCCACCGCCACCCGTGGGACATTCCCAAGTTAACCTCGGTTGAACGGAAGCGCCGAACCTGCTACAAAAATTGAAACGGCTGCGATCTGTTGTCAGAAAAGATACACTCAGAAAAGTTGCCTGTTTGACCGATTGTCGTCCTTTTGAGTCAAAAATGCCCAATGATTTCGACGGTACTGTTAACCCTTCCGTGGCGCAAGCGCCCACTCCTGTAGAAGAGACGAGGCGCGAGGCGTGGCAGCGGATCCGCAATCGATTGCGACCCGGACAGCAGCAGATGGCGGACTGGCAAACCGGACCGCTGGCGGTGTCTGCGGTACCCGGGGCGGGAAAATCCAAAGGAATGGCGGATGCGGCGGCATTAGCGATCGCCCGCAATGCACTGCATTATCGCCGCCAACTGATTGTCGTTACCTTCACGCGATCGGCGGCGGCGAATCTGAAACTGAAAATTCGCCAAACGTTGCGCGAGTTACAACTACCACAAGTGGGGTTTAGTGTCAATACTTTACATGGATTAGCGCTCAATATTGCCACCCGACATCCGGATCTGTCTGGTTTGAACTTCGAGGAACTCACCTTAATCACCCCCAACCAAAGCCATCGCACGATCGCCTTGAGTGTGGAACGCTGGATTGCCGCCAATCCCCGCCGCTTTCAACGTTTAATCGAAGGGCGTCAATTTGATGGAGAAGAAGCGGAACGGTTGCGGCGTCAGTCGGTATTGCGAACTGAAGTGCTACCGCAATTGGCACATACCGTCATTCGGGAAGCGAAATCCTCCGGATTGCTGCCCGAGGATTTGGGGGACTTAGCTCGAGAATTCGAGAATCGGGTCTATGATGACGAGTATGAAATTGTGGCGATCGCCGCTGGGTTATACGGACAGTACGAGAGTTTATTGCGATCGCGTCAGTTTATCGACTACGACGACATGATTCTCGCCGCCTTGCGGGTGCTGGAAAACGACACCGCCCGGGGATTGTGGCAGCAGCAAGTTTTTGCCGTCTTTGAAGACGAAGCGCAAGACTCCTCGCCCTTGCAAACCCAACTGTTAGAAATTCTCGCCACAGACCGCGATCGCCCCGATGCACCGCCCAACCTGATCCGCGTCGGCGATCCAAATCAGGCGATTAACTCCACCTTTACCCCCGCCGACCCGATCTATTTTCGGCGGTTCTGCGAACGATGCGATCGGCACCATCTCCTCGCGACGATGGATCGTGCCGGACGCAGTACCCAGATTATCATTAATGCGGCCAATTTTGCCCTCGGATGGATTAATCGCTACTATACTCAACGCCACACCAGCCAGCAGGAGGAAGGTTCTACCCCTAGCTTGCCGTTTCGCCTGCAAACCATTCGCCCGGTAGAACCGGGAGACCCGCAACCGGGAGCTAATCCACCGCATGTGGGGGGTGGGTTGGAAATCTACCGCCCGAGAGATATATATCACACAGTGGAGTTATTGGGCAAGCGCGTTTGCGAGTTATTTAGTGAGAATCGCGAAGGGCGATCGGCAGCCGTGTTAGTGCGGGAAAATCGGCAAGCGCGATTTATTCAGGAAGTGTTGAGCAATCCTCGGCTTTATGGCATCGAGTGCAATCTCGCCAGCCAAGGGATTCCGGTGTTTGACGTGGCCCAGAGCGATCGGCGCTCTCACGTGCCTGCCGAAATTTTAGCATTGCTTTCCTTTATCGATCGCCCCCATTCTCCCGATTATCTCAAAGCCGCCTTGCGCGTCTTCGTCGATCGCAAGCTGATTCCCGCCCAAGACCTCAACGCCCTCAGCAGCTTACCGGAACAGTTCTTGTATCCCGGCCCCCTAGACCCGCCCCAACCCCCCGCCGTCCTCCAAGCGCGGCGCTTATGTTGCAGCTTGCTGAAATCCCGCATGGAATTGCCCCTCTATCAGCTCATTTCCTTTCTGGCCCTGGCATTGCAATACAACCAAGCCGAACTCGCCACTGCAGATAAACTCAGCGATCGCCTCGTCCAACAAACCGCAGGCAACCGTTCCCTGCAAACCATGTTAACCGTCCTCAGCGAAATCGTCTCCTCCGAACGATTCGAACCCGTAGACACCGAAGAAGATGCCGAGTCCATTTATACCCGTCCCGGACAACTGACCCTGATCACCATGCACAAAGCTAAAGGGTTAGACTGGGACTATGTATTTATTCCCTTCTTGCATGAGAACGTGATTCCTGGCACTTTGTGGGTGCCGCCTCCGGCACAGTTCCTCGGCGAGTACACCTTAGCCGAAGTTGCCCGCGCCCTGATTCGCGCCAATCTTCACCAAAAAAGCGATCGCGATGCCTTCGCAAATCACCCGGTTACCTATCCCTCCATTGCCACCGCTTGGCAACAAGCCGAAGCACTGAAAATCGCCGAAGAATATCGCTTGCTCTATGTCGCCATGACCCGCGCCAAACGCTTGCTCTGGATGTCTGCCGCACAAAAAGCTCCCTTTACCTGGAGCAAACCCGAAAACCAAGACCCCCGCAAACCTTGTCCCGTTTTACCCGCCCTGATTGACGCCTTTCCCGATACCTTCGTCCCTCTTTCTGCAGCGCTCGATTAGCAGCAAAGAACTGATGTAGAGACCCGCGCTTATCGGCATCTCTACACACCCGAGGCGCGATCGCATCCTCTAAAGAATTGTCCCAATGATTTACAATGGCGATAGAACGTTTCAATTCCCCGCTCGTCGGGGGTCTAAAAAACCTCCCCTCAACCGGGATATTTATCCACAGAAACTTGCAAAATATTTAGAGTCAAACCGTCATGGATGCTTACAAAACTTACCTCAAAATAGAAGACCCAGAGCGCGTCGTTTTATCCCACCTCCCCTTTCAACCCGGGCAACGAGTCGAAGTCATTATATTACCCGCCGCCGAAGAAAGCGAACCCTCCACTTCAGTCAGCCCAACTGCCATCACCCCACCTTCGGGGCAATATGAAGGAAAGCCGATTTCGGAAGCCGATTTTCGCCGACTGGTGAATCGAATCGGCCCAACCCCGGATAAACCTTTGTCAGAAATCATTATTGAGGAGCGCGGACCGTGGGAAACTACTTCATAGATAGCAGTGCATTAATTAAGCGATACGTACCCGAAATCGGCACAGCTTGGCTGCAAGACATTACCCATGCTCAGCGCGGTAATTGGGTGTCGATCTCCCGCATCACCCGGGTGGAAGTCTTTAGCGCATTTGGACGACGACAACGGGAAGCAAGTTTGTCCGCTTCAGATTTTGGCGAAATTGCTCAAGCGTTTCACTATCATTTGGCCACTCAATATCAAGTTATCGAACTGGACGATGAGATAATTCAAAGGGCAGAAAGTTTAGTGGTTCAATATCCCCTGCGCGCTTACGATGCGCTGCAATTGGCATCAGCCGAATATTGCCACAGTGTTGTTACTCAAACTTCGCCCGCCGCCGATTTTATTTTTTTGGCTGCCGACGATCGCCTGCTTCAGGTGGCGCAAGCGGTGGGTTTAATCTCCGAAAATCCGAATAATTTTTCCCCCTGATTCGCCCCGGGGTTGTCTCCGTGACGGGGCAAAGCGCTTTGCGGCTTGCACCCCTCGGTTTGGGGGGCTTGAAGAGGAGGCGATCGCCTCCCCGTTGCCTCTCGGCACAGATTGCCACTGCGCCAGTTGCGAAAAGCGCAGACAAGGAGTATGATAGGAGATTGTGCCGAATTAAGGGAAGTCCATGCCAAAACTCAAAACTCGTAAAGCGGCAGCGAAGCGCTTTAAAGCCACGGGCAGTGGCAAGATCAAGCGTCGCAAAGCCTACAAAAGCCACTTACTCGAACACAAAACCAGCAAGCGCAAGCGCCGTCTCTCGAAAAGCGCGTTGGTAGATAAACGCGATGAAAAGAACGTGCATTTAATGATGCCGTATTTGTAAGTGGATCCCGACGCGATCGCCAAACCGCCCCCCGACGCGCCCTTGGAATCGAACCCGATTCAGGTTTGGGCAGTGGGGAAAAGCGGTTGGAGACCGAACTGATTCGCGCAACCTGCTCAGTGCTGACATTTGTAAACGTAAAGGAAACCATCAGTCAGCACCCCGCTCTAAAGAGACGGGGCTTCTAGCCCCTGACTTTAGGTAGCTGACCAGCCTAAGCCCTACGAGG